>JAITAP010000092.1 GCA_031284065.1 Prevotellaceae bacterium | reverse complement strand
CCCGTATCGTGGACGAGGTGCGCAAAGGAACGTTCACCTACGGCAAGAACGGGCTGATTGACTCGCAGAGCGAAGTGGGGGGATTACCTCCGCTGAAAACCTTTCCCCCGCCCGCAGATACGGACGGCGACGGGCTACCGGACGATTGGGAAAAAAAGCACAGCCTGAACCCCGCCAGCCCCGCAGACGGCGCTGAATATACCCTGAACGACGACTACACAAACTTAGAAATCTACCTCAATTCAATTGGAAATTAGGAATGGCTTTGTTGCAACGAAATAATAGCTCATGCTATGCAGGTTTATAATTTCTGATGGATTACAATTATCCTCGCTTCCCCTGACGGGGAAGCGGAGCCGGTTTGCCGCTACGCCCATGCCGCCGCCGGTTTGCCGCTACGCCATTGCCGCCGCCGGTTTGCCGCTGAGACGCACGCCGTGCGTCTCTATTGCGCTTTCGCGGCAATTGGCTGCGCCGAGCTCCGCTTCGCTCCGGTTCCCCGTAGGGGAATAATATCAACCGAGCGTAGCGAGCTCATGAATACCCTAAAAAAAATATAAGGTGAATAATAGAAAAACGTGTACCATCTCTTCCCTATTCCCCGTAGGGGATTAATAGAAAATGACGATGCCATTAAAGCCCTACGGGCTATTGGCGAGAAACGGGTGGCCATTTTCTATTATTCACCTTGTGTGTGTTTTTAAAGGTGTTCATGAGCTCGCTACGCTCGGTTGATATTATTCCCCTACGGGGAATTGGGAAACATGCCGCGCATCATTCGTGGACAAAAATCCGTGTAATCCGTGTAATCCGTGGACAAAAGCGCAGGGGGGGTACTTGCCGCTCGTCGCTTTTGCCTGTTCAATACCGCAATTTATTTGTATTGTTCGCAATGCCTGCCCACGCTTCGCCAGCTCAAAAAATGTCCACGCAAAACAGGTTGTGTTAAGGAAATTTTGTGTACTTTTGCGCAATACATATTTTGCACATAACTGCGGTAGCCATGCGTTTTCCACATCTTATTTTCGGGTTGATTCTCTCCATCGTCGTAGTGGCGTGCGGAGACGGAAAGTATATTCCGGAGCGCAAGCTGGTCAAAATATTGGCAGAGATGCACCTCTCCGACGCCGTGCTGGAGGTAGCCCGTATCTCTTCGCACACCTCGTGGAGGAGCGACTCTACGGCGGTGTACACGGCAATACTGGACAAGTATGGCTACACGCCCGAGCAGCTCTACAACACCATAGCCCGCTACGGCGTCTCAAAGGATAAGGCCACAACGCTCTACGACAAGGTCAACAAGCGGCTGGAGAAGCAGCAAAGCAGCGCGAGCAGCAAGGTGGAGGCGCTGCACCGGCGGCAAAACCGGTGGACGGAAAAATCGGAGTGGACGCTCCCCAAAGACGGCAACGCCTCGCGCCTGCCGTTTTCCATCCCTGTGGAGGGGCCGGGCGAGTATATTCTGGAGGCAACCATTGCGCTCTACAACGCCGACTCTGCGCACCGCCCGCGAATGACGCTGTACCTGTACGCAGAGGCAAGCGATTCGACGCTGTTGCAGGTAGAGCGCACGGTGCAGCGCAGCGAGGAGGGGCAGAGCTACTCGCTCTCCATCGTCAACCGCGACAGCGCGGCGACCCACGTGCGCGGTTACGTTTTCGATTGCGACGTTGACTCGTTGAGCTCAACCCGCCATATCGCCGCAAGGAACATCATGCTGCGCTTCCTGCCCTCCGCTGCTGAGGCGCAAAGTCACCCCCCCGCTCCGCAGCGCACCGGCGAACCAACCGATGCGTCGCCGCCGGTAAGGGTTTCCGCTATTGATGCGCACCGCCCGCTACCTGCATACGAGGAGCCGCAGGCGATACGCGCACAAACTATTCGACAGTAAGCCCTGATGCGAAAAATTGCCGCCCACTACATTTTCCCGATAAGCGCGCCGCCCGTCCGCAACGGTATTCTCACCCTCAGCGACGATGGCGAAGTGCTCGACCTCTCCGCCTCCGACAGCACGCTACCGGAGAGCGAGGGCGTGGAGTTTTACAGCGGTGCGCTTGTGCCCGGCTTTGTCAACGCGCACTGCCACCTTGAGCTTTCGCACCTCAAAGGCGTACTGCCGCAGCGCACCGGCTTGGCGGGCTTCATTCCCGGCCTTGCCGCGCACCGCAACGATTTTACCAACGAGCAGGCTCTACGCGCCGTTGCCCTTGCCGACGCTCAGCTGTACGCCAGCGGAACGGTTGCCGCAGGCGATATTTCCAACAGCGGGCTAACTTTTGAGGTTAAGTCGCGCAGCCCCATTTTTTACCACACCTTTATCGAGCGGTTTGGGCTGCGCCGCGAGGAGGTTGCGCGCAGCGTGCAGTCGGCAGAGGCGTTGGCGGCAGAGGCTGCCCGGCTTGGGCTGTCGGCTTCGGCAACGCCGCACGCGCCGTACTCAACGCTGCCCGAGCTGTACGCCGCGCTTGCGCAGAGCAGCCGCTGGAGCGTGCACAATCAGGAAAGCAGCGACGAAAATTTGCTGTTCAGAGAGGGCAGGGGAGCGTTGCGCGAGCTGTTTCTCTCCATGGGGCTGACCCCGATACCGCGCACCGGAAAATCTTCCATTTACCACACCCTGCAACATGCCGGCGAAGCGAAAAGGCTGCTGCTGGTGCACAACACCTTCACCTCTGCCGCCGATTACGACGCTGCCGCCGTGCGCTGCAAAAATATTTCGTGGGTGCTTTGCCCGGCCTCCAACATGTACATTGAGCGCACCCTGCCGCCGCTGCAAATGCTGCGGTCCAAAGGTGCGTCCATCGCTCTTGGCTCCGACAGCCTTGCCTCCAACGCAAGCCTCAACCTGACGGACGAGCTCAAGCTCCTCGCGGCGCACTTCCCCGATATTCCGCCGGACGAAATGCTGCGCTGGGCTACCCTTGGCGGCGCAACGGCGCTGGGCGTGGAGCACATCTTCGGCACGTTTGAAAAAGGCAAGCGTCCGGGCGTTACGCTCCTCTCCCGCCTCGACCTCGACAAGCTGAAGCTTACCCCCGAAACAAAATCGCAATCTCTTTACTTTCGGGCTTAGGAAGTTTTTAAATAGATAATTTCAATTTGCCGAAATACCCTTGCGAAATGAGTAAAGAAAGGCGAATGTATCAGGCGATGAATTGACGCTGCTAAAGGGGCATAAAACCCTTATTTTCCCCTTAGACGCGTGCAGAAGTTGTTGTGGGTTAGAATGAGGTTATGCGGTGCTATTCGTCTTAAAAAGATACTTCACAACGAATATAAAAATACCAATTACGTTGGCTGAGGTTGTTGCAAGAAGCGTTACCATTACAGTGCTCGGCAACTTCATAGCGCAGAAACCGGATAGGAACACAATAGCCATTACAACGGTCAGAAACACAACGAGCAGCCAAAAAATTTTGTTGGCAAACTTTTTCCTCTCCTGCCTGTCTTGCTTGTTGCTCTCTAAAACTTCCCTTCGCAAATCTATGTTAACTCGGTCGCGCTCAATCATCATTTCCCTCTCCGACATCTCCTGTTTGCCGTCTCCGGCCTCCTTAATGCTGTCTGCAAGGTTTATGTTCATATCCCAAGCGATTTTTTGTAGAAAATTTTGGTGTAAAAGTCGGGTATTGGGTTGTTTTTTCCCTCCTCGTAGCACAGCGCCCATGGCGTTCCTTTTCTATGAAGAAGCGCTATAATTTCGGCATCCGAAAGATCTATGTATTTTTCAAACACGGCTTTCGCTACTTCTTTTATGTCGGCATCGCCAAGCTCCGGAGTCTCATATTCTACTTTGAAATCGTCAATCCATTCTACAACAACCGACTTTTCCGTTATCGGGTTATTCCTGTTATGCTTAAACGAGTGGTACACGGAGGGTATTACCGGCCCGTTTTTCCACGCTTCCACAACATCAAATCGAGGGTCAAGCGCAGACCTGTTGAGCAAGGCAAGGCAAAACCCGTGCGTAATGTAAACACGCTTCATTAGCCCAAATTGCCGCAACTTTACGTCACTTTTCATTGACAAATCAACCAAGTAGTTTGCCACTGCAATTGCATTTACGTTCATAGCATTATTTTATGTTTTTTTAATTTCAGCAGGTATTTCTCTAATTCGGCAAAAAGCGCGTGCTGCACTGTATATTTTGCATACGCTGGCTGTGCAGTTACCCCTTGCCCTGTCTCGTGCAGCATGTTTTCGGCAAATATTCTCTTTTACCGGCGTTACCAACTCCTTTTAGAATATTTTTGGAAGAAAAGAGGAGTTATAGCGGTTATACTTCACTTTACAAAAGTAAAGAATTGTCAATACAAATGTACGCAAGGGTTGTTAAAAAGCGTGATTTAAAAGTGCAACGTGCTGATTTTAAGCGATATGTTTTACATGAAATAAAAATGTGCCAAATGTATTGTAGCTATTGAACGTTCCCAGCCTCCTAAAAATTCAACGCGCTTGCTTACGAAAAAAATTGCCTATATTTGTTGCTAATTCAACATCGAAATAAAATGACTATGATTACTATTACCTCGGGGAGTTGCGCAACGGCGGCTGTTACGGCAGCGCCATTGCTTACTGCCATCTTGGGAGTTGTGGCCTACCTGTTAGGCTCTATTCCCAGCGCCGTGTGGATTGGCAAATCGCTCTACGGCGTTGATGTTCGCGAGCATGGCAGCGGCAACGCCGGCACCACCAACGTGCTCCGCGTGCTGGGCGCAAAAGCAGCTATACCCGTTTTTATTGTTGACACGCTTAAGGGTTTGCTGGCCGTGCTGACGGTTCACCTCATTCCGGGGGTTGACCGCAGCTCAGAGCTTTTTAACGTAGTAAAAATTGCCTGCGGCTTGCTGGCGGTTGTGGGGCACATGTATCCGGTGTTTGCCGGATTTCGCGGAGGCAAAGGCGTTGCCACCACGCTGGGCGTTGCCATTGCCATACAGCCGCTCGGCGCGCTTGCCGCGCTTGGCGTTTTTATCGTTGTCTTCGCCATTTCGCGCTACGTATCGCTCAGCTCCCTGTGCGCGGGGCTGTCTTTTCCGCTGGCTACCGTTTTTGTGCTGCGCGAGCAGATGCTCTCCGTCCGGATTTTTGTGGCTCTTGTTTGCCTTTTGCTGTTCTACACGCACCGCAAAAACATCCAACGCCTGATAAGCGGCGTAGAGCCGAAAACTGTGTTTGGGAAAAAAAGTTGAGAATTGCCGAAGGGCAGCGCGGGGCGCTAATTGCTCTTGATTTTTTCGGGATTTTGTAAAACAAACTTTTCCCAGCTCGCCGCCTTTTTGGGTGATTTTTTCGCCGTAGCCGCTGACGCCGCCGCTATCTGCTCCATCACAGAGGTGGTGCAGTAAAAGTGGCACACGGCGGCGGCAAGCCCGTCGGTCGCGTCCAGCTCTTTCGGCAGCTTTTTGATGGCAAACATGCTCTTGAGTATGCCCGCAACCTGCTCTTTTGAGGCCTCACCCTGTCCGGTTATCATTTGTTTTATTTTGCGAGGGGCGTACTCGCGAATGGGAACGTCGCGCGAAAGGGCGGCGGCAATGGCTACGCCCTGCGCCCGGCCGAGCTTGAGCATACTCTGCACATTCTTGCCAAAAAACGGCGCTTCGATGGCAATCTCGTCGGGAAGATACTCGGCGATGATTTGCGTAACGCGCTCAAAGATTTTTTGCAGCTTCAGGTAGTGGTTGGCAAACTTCTTGAGCTCAATAACGCCCATCACCACCAGCTCCGGCGTGCGGTCGGTAATTTTGATTACGCCGTAGCCCATCACCGTAGTGCCGGGGTCAATGCCCATTATGATACGCTCGGTTGGCATTATCTGGCTAAAAGTTAAAAGTAAGGTTCATCCTCCGTTTCCGCCTCAGCATATCGCCTCAAAGCCTGCGTAGCTTTGCAGCGCCGCCGGAATACGGATGCCGTTTTCGGTTTGGTTGTTTTCGAGCAGCGCGGCCACAATGCGCGGCAACGCCAGCGAGCTGCCGTTGAGCGTATGCACCAGCTGCGTTTTCTTGTCGTCCGCGCGGTAGCGGCATTTGAGGCGGTTTGCCTGAAAATTCTCAAAGTTGGACACCGAGCTCACCTCCAGCCATTTTTGCTGCGCGGCAGAGTAAACCTCAAAGTCGAACGTGAGCGCCGACGCAAAGCTCATGTCTCCGCCGCAGAGCTTAAGGATGCGGTAGGGCAGCTCCAGCTTCTTTACAATCTTCTCCACGTGTTCCACCATGCCCTCCAGCGCGGCGTAAGAATTTCTGGGCAGCTCAAAGCGCACAATTTCCACCTTGTCGAACTGGTGCAGGCGGTTTAGCCCGCGCACGTCTTTACCGTAGGAGCCTGCTTCCCGGCGGAAGCAAGGCGTGTACGCCGTGAGCATAATGGGCAGCTCGGCAGGGTTGAGAATTACGTCGCGGTAAATGTTGGTTACCGGCACTTCGGCGGTGGGGATAAGGTAAAAGTCGTCGGCGGTGGCGTGGTACATTTGCCCCTCCTTGTCGGGCAGCTGGCCGGTGCCAAAGCCCGAATCGGCGTTGACGAGGTGCGGAGGCTGCACCTCAAGGTAGCCCGCCCGCGTATTTTCGTCCAGAAAAAAGGCGATGAGCGCGCGTTGCAGCTTCGCGCCCCTGCCCTTGTAAACCGGAAATCCTGCGCCGGTGAGCTTATTGCCCAGCTCAAAGTCAATAATATCGTACTTTCTTGCCAGCTCCCAGTGCGGAGCGGCGTTGTCCGCCAGCTTTGGCAGGTCGCCGCCTTGACGCACCACCACGTTGTCTTCGGCGGTCTTGCCGGCGGGGACTTGCGCGCTTGGCAGGTTGGGCAGCAGCGCCATCTTGTCGTTCAGCCGTTGCTCTGTCGCGCCCAGCTTTTGCTCCAGCTCCGCCGACAGCGCTTTCAGCTTTGCCACGTGCAGCTTTGCCAACTCGGCCGCCTCTTTGTTCCCCTGCGTCAGGAACGCGCCAATCTCTTTGGCGGTAACGTTTTGCTGTGCAAGGTTAGCGTCCAGCGCGGTTTGCGTAGCTTTGCGCTCGTCGTCCAGCGCAATAATTTCGGCAACTGTGGCCTCCGCCTCAAAGCCTTTTACCGCCAGCCGCGCCACTACGGTGGAGGGCTGTTCGCGAATAATTTTTAGTGTAAGCATGGGTAAATTTCAATAATTTCTGATTTTGAGCGCAGTAATTTCAGCGCAAAGATACGCAAAAAAAAACCCCTCCGCAAGAGAGGGGCTTTAACCAAAAGGGGGGTGGGGAAAACCGCTTAGGCAGCAGCCACCACTACGGGGTGTACCGAAACGTACGACCTGCCGTTAGATTTTTTCCTAAACTCCACCGTGCCGTCCACTAAGGCAAAGAGGGTGTGGTCGCGCCCCATGCCTACGTTTGCGCCGGCGTTGTGCACCGTGCCGCGCTGGCGGACAATAATGTTGCCGGCTTTTGCCAGCTGACCGCCAAAAAGCTTCAAGCCAAGGCGCTTACTTTTCGAGTCGCGTCCGTTCTTTGAGCTGCCGACGCCTTTTTTGTGTGCCATGTTCCTTAAGTGTTTTAAGCGTTAATACTTTCTATCTGAATACGGGTGAAGCACTGCCGATGGCCATTTTGCTTTTGGTAGCCTTTCCTGCGCTTCTTTTTGAACACGATTACCTTGTCGCCTTTAAGGTGGTTCAAGATTTTTGCGTTCACTGTGGCGGCTTGTATCCAAGGTGCGCCAACGTTTACCTTGCCGTCGTTGTCGGTGAGCAGGACTTTATCAAAGCTTACGGATGCACCCTCGGCATCCTGAAGACGGTGAACAAAAAGCGTTTGATTCTCTGCAACTTTAAATTGCTGACCTGCAATCTCTACAATTGCGTACATGCTGTAAAAATAGGTTATAATACTACATCCTCAAAAAATTTAAGGACTGCAAAGATACTAACATTTTGCAAACCCACAAAGAAAAAGTCGATTTACCCTCAAAAAATTATTTTGGTCAATGATTTTTAGCTTTGCTGAAAGCAAATAGCGGCGGGCGGGCGTTGCTCATTCAATCTTTTTTGAATGTAACGCCGCCGCTGCGCCGCCATTCGCCACTGCGCCGCCATTCGCCGCCGCGCCGCCATTCCGAGCGTAGCGAGGAACCGGAGCGAAGCGGAGCTCGGCGCAGCCAATCTCCCACCCTGCCACCGGACGCTTTTGGCGCGTTGTGGCGGGAGGTTCCTCCGCTGCGCACGCTCGCGCCTCGCGTGCTTCGGTCGGAATGACGGTGAGGGGAAATGAGCGCGAAGCGCGGTGAGACGCACGCCGTGCGCGTCTCTACTGCTTCACCGCTTTTACCTGTCCGTTCTGCGTTCCCTGTGTGTAGTAGCTGCACAGAGCGTCGCAGCGCCAAAATTGAGTGAAGGCTGCCCCAACCGCTCTCCATCGCCACGCAAAAGCATTAGCCGTTGCGCTTGATACTTGAGCCTACAGCCTTGATTTTTATTCTCACGCGCTTGGAAAGAAGAAGTTTTTCAT
>JAITAP010000071.1 GCA_031284065.1 Prevotellaceae bacterium | reverse complement strand
GTGGGTCGCATTAAAAAATGTATCTTGTATTAAAAAAACCATGCTTACTAAGCCGCAAATATAGGGAAAGTATTTTAGTTTGCAAAATTTAGCGGCATAAGGGGGGGCATTTAGCGGGGATGAAAAATTTTCGCCTGCCAAATTTTTCTACGGGCAGATTTATTTCCCGCTGGAGAAGCATATATTTTGCAAGTGGGCACATTCCTAAGTTGAGAATTGTTGCCTGCGCGCCGCGCAAGTCCCGCAAGGACGGCGCTTGATTAACCGCAGGCGTTAGCCTGCGGAGGCGGCGTGAACGCCATCCACAAGTCCCGCAGGGAGAAATGGCGGGAGATTTCTCGCTCCGCTCGAAATGACGGTAGTGGTACGGCTCGGAGTAAGGGTGGGCTATGAATTGAAATATTTGGCAAAAAAAATGTATTTTCTTGTCGAATAACGCTAACCGGAGAAAAATTGGGTGTATTTGACAGAAAAATACACGTATTTGAGAAAATAGAGCAACACAAATTAATTTCCATTCGTTATCTTTGCCGGATATTTAATGCAAGTAATGCCGTCTTTAGGCCATTTTTTCCGGCAGAGCAAACACGGTTTTAAAGCCGCTGCAATGCTTCATTTTATTGCATAGCCATGAATACACCGATTCACTTGTCGCTTGTCGTTCGCGCTTTACTGCCCGTTTTCGGGCTGGTATTTGCGGGACGATGTAAAGGAAAAGACGAAAAGTCCTCGCCCGGCACGCCGCTTTACCATAATCCGGTTATCAGCTCCGGCACGCCGGATCCGAGCATTATCCGGGCTAAAGACGGCAGCTTTTACCTGTACGGCACGGAAGATATTCGGAATATTCCGATTTTTCATTCCACCGACTTGGTGCACTGGACGCTGACGGGAGCTGCATTTACCAACGCAACTCGCCCGAATTTTGAGCCGCAAGGGGGATTGTGGGCGCCCGATATTAACTATATTCAAGGACAATACGTGCTGTACTACTCCATGTCGATGTGGGGAGGCGAGTGGACGTGCGGCATTGGGGTTGCTACGTCTGCCCGCCCGGAAGGCGCATTTGCGGATTGCGGGATGCTGTTCCGGAGCAATACGATTGGCGTTCAAAATTCCATCGACCCATTCTACATGGAAGACGAGGGAAAAAAGTACCTGTTTTGGGGCAGCTTTCGGGGCATTTACGGGATTGAGCTAACAAGCGACGGGTTGGCCGTTGCTCCGGGAGCGGAGAAAAAACAAGTTGCAGGAACAGCCTACGAGGGCAGCTATATTCATAAGCGGGGACGCTACTACTACCTGTTTGCCTCTATCGGCTCTTGCTGCGAAGGGCTGGCGAGCACTTACACGACGGTGGCCGGACGCGCCGAAAATTTATGGGGACCTTACCTCAACAAGAGCGGACAACCCATGCTGGAGAATCAGCATGAAGTGGTTATCCATAAAAATGCGGCGTTTACCGGTGTGGGGCACAACTCCGAAATTGTGCAAGATGACGCAGGAAACGACTGGATATTCTACCACGGGGTGAACGTGAAAAGTCCGAAAGGCAGGTGCTTGCTATTAGACCAAATTTTTTGGGAAAATGATTGGCCGTTTGTCCGAAACAATGCTCCTTCAGCTCAAGCGCAAGTACCCGTTTTCAACGATAAATAATTAAAAAAACAAATGCCTATGAAAACCAATCGCCACCTGTCGCGCACGGCTTGCTGCCTGCTGCTGCTTCTTTTCACCGCTTGCACCGCTTGCAAAAGGGAGGCTGCAATTCCCCAAAATCCTTTGCCGGTTTCCTTTGGCGACCCCTTCATTTTGAAGGCCTCCAACGGGAAATTTTATATGTACGGCACGGGGGGCGTTGACGACGGCTTTAGAGCCTGCGTTTCGCCCGACCTTGTCCGGTGGGAAGAGCTGGGGCGTGTTTATCAGGGCAACACGCCGGACTCGTGGGGAGTTGCCAACTTTTGGGCTCCCGAAGTGTATGAAATCAAGGGGAAATACTACATGCTGTTCAGCGCAGACTGGCGCGAAAATCCGGCAGGCGAGCTGGAGAATTTCCGCATAGGCGTTGCCGTTGCCGACCAGCCGGAGGGGCCTTTTCTGGACGTAATGAACCGCCCGATATTCGACCCCGGCTACCCTGTCATTGACGCAAACCTGTACTGTGAAGGCGATAAAATGTACCTGTACTATTCCCGCTGCTGCTACAAGCATCCTGTTGAGAGCGAAGTGGCAGGCTGGGCAAAGGCGCAGGGCTGGTACAACGAAATTGAAGAGAGCTGGGTGTACGGCGTGGAAGTAAAGCCGGATTTTTCCGGCGTCAGCGGAGAACCTCAGCGGCTACTGTGCCCTCCCCAAAAAATGAACGACCCGCAGGCGGAATGGGAAAGCCGTTCCGTTACCTCCCATGAAATAAACCGGCGATGGACGGAAGGCTCTTTTATTTTAAAGCACAACGGGTTGTACTACCTGATGTACTCCGCCAACTATTTTGGCGGTGAAAACTACGCGGTGGGGTACGCTGTTGGTGAAAGCCCGTTGGGCGCTTTTGTGAAAGCCGAAAATAATCCGGTCTTGCAAAAAAACACCGCATCCGGCGGAAACGTAACGGGAACAGGCCATTGCATGGTTTTGGACGCAGACGGTCAACGCTACTGCGTTTATCACGGACGGACAAAAGAAACCGGCGAAGAGCGGGTTGTTTTCATCGATTTGATGGAAATACTGCCGGACGGAAAATTAGCGGTTTACGGCCCAACTACAAGCAACTCCACCAACTAAATATAAGCTTAAATTACAACAGCATGACAAAAACAAAAATGAGCGTACTACTTACGGCGAGCCTGTGCGCCGCCATTTTCTCCTGCCGGGCTTCTCCTCAAGAGGCGCAGCACAAGCCGTCGGGGCAAGCCCCCGTTCCCTACGGAGACCCGTTTATTCTCCTGCACGACGGAACTTACTACGCCTACGGAACAAGCGCCGGAAACGGCATCTCCGTCCTTACCTCCAACGACCTCAGCGCGTGGGATACTCCCCAAAATCCGCTGGCGCTGGACAAAAAAGACGTTTGGGCAGACCGCTGGTTTTGGGCGCCGGAGGTATATTACGTCAACGGCAAATTCTACATGTACTATTCGGCAGACGAGCATATTTGCGTTGCCACAAGCGATAATCCCTTAGGCCCGTTCAGGCAAGAAATCCGGCAGCCAATGTTGGCCGACGAAAAATGTATTGACAACTCGCTGTTTATTGACGACGACGGCAAGCCGTACTTGTTTTTCGACCGTTTCAACGACGGGTTGAACATCTGGGTCGCCGAGCTGGAAAACAATTTCTTGGAAATCAAAAAAGAAACGATGACAAAATGTATTCACGTTTCTCAAGCTTGGGAGGAAGTCCGGCCAAGAGTTAACGAAGGCTCGTTTGTAATCAGGCGCAACGGCGTTTACTACATGACCTACTCCGCCAACAGCTACGAAAGCCCCTACTACGGGATTGGGGTTGCGACGGCTACGAACGTGAAAGGCCCCTGGACAAAGTACGAAAACAACCCGATTTACCAAAATGTGGGGGAGCTAACCGGTATTGGCCATAGCGCCATGTTTACCGACAAAGAGGGGAACCTGCGCATTGTGTTCCATTCGCACAGCTCCAAAGCAAAAATACACCCGCGCACAATGCACATCAGCCGGGTGTACTTCAAAAAACAGGGAGACAATGAAGCTATGGCCATTGACCCGAATTACATCACGCCAACGTTAAATGTCAAAAATTAAACCAAATCAAGCAAAATTAAATCAAACAAAATCATTATCAACCAATTAAACTTTATTTTTATTATGAGAAATTTATTTTTTATTACGGGGTTACTTATGATAACATCCAACCTCTCCGCACAATGGAAACCCGCCGGAGATAGAATTAAAACGGCGTGGGCAGACCAAATCAACCCGCAAAGCGTATTGCCCGAGTACCCGCGCCCGACAATGGAGCGTCCGGCGTGGCAAAACCTGAACGGGCTTTGGGAGTACGCCATTTTACCGGCCGGACAAGCCGAGCCCGGCAGCTTTGACGGGAAAATATTAGTCCCCTTTGCCGTTGAGTCCAGCCTGTCCGGCGTACAGAAAAAAGTGGGCGAAAGCAATGAGCTGTGGTACAAAAGAACGTTCACCATACCCGCTGCGTGGAAAAATAAAACCGTCCTGCTGCACTTTGGGGCTGTTGACTGGAAGGCCGACGTTTACCTCAACGACGTGAAAGTAGGAAATCATACCGGCGGATACACGCCGTTCTACTTCGACATTACGCCGTTCCTGAGCGCGGGCGAACAAAAATTGGTGGTAAAAGTCTGGGACGGGACGAATAACGGCTACCAGCCGCGGGGAAAGCAAGTTGACCATCCGGAGGGAATTTGGTACACATCGGTTACCGGCATCTGGCAAACCGTTTGGCTGGAGCCGGTGAACGAAAAACACATTGCAGCCGTCAAAACCGTTCCCGACATCGACAAAAACCGCTTGTGCGTTCAGGTGGACGCAGCAAACGCCCAACCGTCCGACGTGGTAGAGGTGAAGCTTACGGACGGCGGCCGAGTCGTTGCCTCAGCCAAAGCCGCAGCCTCTCAAGCGCTGGAGCTGACGATACCAAACGCCAAGCTTTGGTCGCCGGAATCGCCGTTCCTGTACGATATGGAAATCAGCCTGCTCCACAACGGCAAGCCAACCGACAAGGTGAAAAGCTACTGCGCCATGCGGAAAATTGCAACAAAGCGGGACGAACATGGAGTTGTCCGGCTACAGCTCAATAATAAGGACTACTTTCAGCTTGGCCCCCTGGACCAAGGCTGGTGGCCTGACGGACTGTACACAGCGCCTACAGACGAAGCGTTGCTGTACGATATACAAAAAACCAAAGACTACGGCTTCAACATGATTCGGAAGCACGTGAAAGTAGAGCCCGCCCGCTGGTACACCCACTGCGACCGCGCAGGTATTCTTGTTTGGCAGGATATGCCGAATAGCGACCGCTCACCCCACTGGCAAAGGCACAGCTACTTTACGGCAAGCGAATTGCAGCGGTCCCCCCAATCGGAAGCAAACTACCGCAAGGAGTGGAAAGAAATTATAGACTACCTCTACTCCCATCCCTCGATAGTAGTCTGGGTGCCATTCAACGAAGCTTGGGGGCAGTTTAAAACGTCCGAAATTGCGGAGTGGACAAAGGCATACGACCCCGCCCGTCTGGTAAACTCAGCCAGCGGCGGCAACTTCTACCATACCGGCGACATTCTGGATTTGCACAACTACCCCGGCCCGTTAATGTACATGTACGACTACGAAAGAGCCAACGTGCTTGGCGAGTACGGCGGCATCGGCTTGGCGCTGGAGGGGCATCTCTGGCAGCCGGATAGAAACTGGGGGTACGTTCAGTTCAAAAATTCGGACGAGGCTACGGCTCAATACATCGAATACGCCAACCAGCTGAAAAAGCTGATTAAAAACGGCTTCTCCGCCGCAGTTTATACGCAAACTACGGACGTGGAAATAGAAGTCAACGGGCTTATTACCTATGACAGGAAAGTAGTTAAGCTGGATGAAGCACGGGTGAGAAAAGTAAACCAAGAGATATGCCACATATTTGAGTAGCTCACGCTGCGCAAAGTCCTCGAAATCTTACTCAATTATTTTTTTGTCCGCGAAGCTACACGAACCAAAAGAGGTAGTGTAATTCGCGGACAAAAAAGTTTCGAGGGCAATTGCAGCCCGCCTTGCCCCGACCGGCTCAACAGAATTTTGGCAAATCGCAAACTTATTGCTACCTTTGTAGCCCTTTTGCAAAAAAGGACCTCTAAGACATTACAGCTTGCTGTAAGGGTGTGATGGGGAATCCGTATTCTGAGTAACACTTAAAAAACAAAAACATGAAGACAATAGACCTTAAAGGCTCAAGCCGCGCAGCGCTTGGGAAAGAAGGCGCTACCAAGCTGCGTAAAACCGGAAACGTGCCCTGCGTAATTTACGGAAACGGCGACAACATTTTATTTGCGGTTGACAGCGCCGCGCTGCACCCGCTGGTGTACACGCCAAGCGCTTACCTTGTAAACATTGACATTGACGGCAAAAAAGAGACAGCCGTAATGCGCGAGCTGCAATTTCACCCCATATCCGATGAAATTTTGCACGCAGATTTTTACCGCATCGACCACAGCAAGCCCATCACCATTGATGTGCCCATAACGCTGCAAGGCAGCCCGGAGGGCGTGAAGCTGGGCGGAAAGTTGCAGCAGCTCGCCCGTAAGGTGAAAATTTCGGCGCTGTCGCAGCACCTTCCCGATACGCTCAACGTAGATATTTCCGCCTTAGGGTTGGGCAAAAGCATTTTTGTAGGCGACCTTTCGTTTGAGAACGTAGCTATTCTCACGCCAAAGAGCGCCGTGATTTGCGCCGTGAAGATGACGCGGGCGGCCATTGGCGCCGCCGCTTCCGCTGCTGCCGCAAACGCTTCGCCTGCCGGCGCGGCAGCGCCTGCCGCCGCCGCTACTCCGGCTGCCAAGAAAAAATAAACCGAATATTTTCAGGCCGGGAGGTCTGATAAAAATCCTCCGCAGGCTTGCATTGCTGCACCCCGCATCATGAAGTATTTAGTTGCATGTTTAGGTAACATTGGGCTTGAGTATGAAAATACGCGGCACAACGTTGGGTTTAAAGTTGCCGACACGCTGGCTGCCGCCGCCGGCCTGAGCTTTAGCACGGAGCGCTACGGCGGCGTTGCCGAGTGTCGCCACAAGGGGCGGACGCTCATTTTGCTTAAGCCGTCAACGTACATGAACTTGAGCGGAAAAGCGGTCAGCTACTGGCTGCAAGCCGAAAAAATTCCCCTTGAGCGCCTGCTCGTGGTGCTGGACGATATAAACCTTCCTTTCGAAAGGTTGAGAATACGCTCCGGCGGCAGCGATGGCGGGCACAACGGGCTGAAAAATATTGCGCTGATGCTCGAAAGCGAGAACTACGCACGGCTAAGGTGCGGCGTGGGCAGCAACTTTGGCAAAGGGCAGCAAATTGATTTTGTGCTGGGCGAATGGACAGACGACGAGCGCACGCTACTGCCCAGCTACCTCAGCAGGGCGGCAGACGCCGTGAAATCCTTTGCCACCGTAGGCCTGGAGCGAGCAATGAATATTGTAAATACGGCGAAGCAGGCGTAGATTCTCAAATTTTCGCTATTTACCATGCTACCCGCGCACGACGCTTAAGGCCTGACGTTTAATGGATGTCGGTTTGGCAGAAAAAACAGCGCATTTTTTCAGTAGCGGCGTAAGCATTGTACGTTAGCGCACAGACGGCGCAGGTTAAGCAGCTTGGCGCAGCTGGAGAAACGGATAAAATCTGTGTAAATGCGGCGCTCTTGCATTACTTTTATGCGAAAACAGTCGGCTTGAGGGGCTGCCCCTTGCTTCATGTTCCGCAGAAATGTCATTCACTAAAATAACTTTCAAAAAATGTCCGGCGAATCTTCCCGCATAGACAAATGGTTGTGGTGCGTTCGCGCCTACAAGACGCGAAGCGAAGCTGCGGAGGCGTGCAGGAGCGGGCGCGTAAAGGTAAACGAAGTGGAAGCCAAAGCCTCGCGGGAGCTCAAAACCGGCGATATGGTGAGCTTTCGCAAAGCTCCGGTAAGCTACACCTACCGGGTTGTCGGCTTCCCGAAATCGCGCATGGCAGCAAAGCTGGTGGAAGGATTTGCCGACGACCAAACGCCGCAGGATGAACTCGACAAGCTGAATGTGAACAGGTTGACCATTTTTGTGCAGCGCGAAAAAGGGGCGGGACGACCGACAAAAAAAGAGCGGCGACAGATTGATTTTTTGATGGATGAGAACAACATATCGTAAATGATAAGGCGTTGGTTATATTAATGTTGCAATGCGTTAACACAGGTAAGCTGATGCGACCACAAAAATAACGTTTTACAACATAAAACATATTATTCAGATTACAAGAGCATTGAAAAATTATTGGAAAAAACAAGCGTTTTGGTACTTTTTTTTCTACTATTTTTTTTACAACTTTGCGTTCGAATTTTAGCGCGTTTTTTTTTACTAATACTTATATAAAAACTATATCTATGCTTGGCCATAAAGAAGTCTGGGACAGTTGTCTAAAAATCATAAGAGACAACATAAATGAAGCCGTTTACAAGTCTTTTTTTGAAAAAGTGACGCCTTTGCGACTTGAAGGTAACATGCTTACATTGCAGGCGCCTTCACAGTTTATTTGCGACTACATTGAAGAACACTACATTGACTTACTGCGCAAAACTCTTCGTAAAGAGCTTGGCGCCGACGCAAAGCTCCAGTACAGCGTAGTCGTGGCCGGCGAAGCAACGCGACCGGTGCTGTCAGGGTCGGAGTCCACCCCGCGCAACAAGCCGGTACCGCTACCTGCTACCGCTGTTGGTAGCGGCCGGGTAAAAGGTTTTAATCCGTTTGTCATGCCCGGACTGCCCAGCTTGGAAATAGACCCGCAGCTAAACCCCAAATACGCATTTGAAAATTACATTGAGGGCCCGTGCAACAAGCTGGCGCGAAACGCAGGCTTGTCCATAGCGCAGAGCCCCGGCACCACCAGCTTCAACCCCTTATTCATTAACGGCAACACGGGCTTGGGAAAAACACACCTCGCCCAAGCTGTCGGGCTGGAGGTGAAAAAGCTGCATCCCGACAAGCTCGTGCTGTACGTCAACGCAAACAAGTTTAAGGAGCAGTACACCAGTGCCGTGCAGAAGAACGAAACAAACAGCTTCCTGCACTTTTACCAAATGGTGGATGTGCTCATTCTGGATGATGTGCACGATTTTGCAGGACAAACCAAAACGCAGGATACATTTTTTCACATTTTTGACCAGCTACACCGCTCCAAAAAGCAAATTATTCTGACCTCCGACAAATCTCCGGTAGAGATAGAAGGGCTGGAGCCGCGAATTTTATCGCGCTTTAAGTGGGGCCTGCCGGCAGAGCTTACCGCGCCGGACTACGAAACGCGCCTTGCCATATACCGCCACAAAGTGCGGAAGGATGGCATTGACATTGACGACGATATTATTGAGTATTTGGCGGAAAAAGTGAGCAGCAATGTACGCGAATTTGAGGGTGTGCTAAACAGGTTGCTGGCTGAAGCAACGTTCAACAGAAAAGTTATATCAATGGATATGGTGGTGAACGTAGTAAACAAAAACATAAAAAACACGCAAAAAGAGTTCACGGTTGACAATATCTACAAGGGTGTGTGCGATTACTTCAAAATTGCCACCGCTAGCGCCCAGTCAAAAACGCGAAAGAGGGAAATTGTGCAGGCACGGCAAATCGCCATGTATTTTAGCAAAAACCTGACAAAAACATCCCTTGCGTCAATCGGCGCTCAAATAGGAGGGAAAAACCACGCTACGGTGGTGCACGCCGTGAAAACGGTAAATAACCTCATGGAAACCGACCGTAATTTTCTCGAAATGGTAAACAACATTGAGAAAAAATTGAAGGTAGTCTAATTTCTTTTAATACTCAACTTCCGTTTGCGTACATGAAAGCCTCCGTTCTTACCGTTGGCGATGAAATCCTTATTGGGCAAATTGTCGATACAAACTCCTCCCGTATCGCGCAGTGGCTGGGCGAGCAGGGCATTAGCGTGAGCGAAATGCGCTCGACAGGCGATACGCGCGAGGCTATCGTAAATGCTCTGGATGAACTTTTTGCAGCCTGCGATTTGGTCATCATCACCGGAGGACTTGGCCCCACCAAAGACGATATTACCAAGCATACGCTTGCGGGCTACTTTGGCGCAACCCGCATGGTGGTGCACGAGCCGACGTTGCAGCACGTAACCGAACTGCTACGCAGGCGAGGCATTGCCTTAGGCGAGCTCAACCGCAATCAGGCTTTAGCGCCCGACGTGTGCGAGCCGCTGCTCAACTTGTCGGGGACTGCGCCCGGCATGTGGTTTGAAAAAAACGGCAAGCTTGCCGTTTCCCTGCCCGGCGTGCCCTACGAAATGGAATACTTAATGGCCAACGAAGTAATCCCGCGCTTGAAAAAGCGTTTTGCTTTAGGCAAAGTTTACCACAAAAATATTATTACGGCCGGCATCCCCGAATCTACGCTGGCGGAAACCATTGCCGCGTGGGAAAATGATTTGCCGGGCTACCTGCGGCTGGCTTACCTGCCTTCGCTTTCGGGAGTAAAGCTGCGCCTTTCATGCTACGCTGCCGACGCCCACGCTAACGTTGCCGACGAAGTGGCGGAGCGGGTGCGGCAGCTGCGCGCGCTTATTCCGGCTCACATTGCAGGCTACGACAACGACACGCTGGAGGGTGTTGTTGGGCGGCTACTTAAGGCTCGCGGCGCAACGCTGTCCACCGCCGAATCGTGCACCGGCGGGCGGATAGCAGCCATAATCACGGCGCAGCCCGGAGCTTCGGCCTACTTCAGGGGGAGCATAGTGGCGTACTCAAATGACGTAAAAGTAAAAGAGCTGGGGGCGCAGCCGGACGACGTTGAAAAGTACGGGGCGGTGAGTCAGGCGGTGGTGGAGCAAATGGCGCGGGGTGCGCAGCGAGCGCTGCAAACTGACTACGCCGTTGCCACGTCGGGCATTGCAGGCCCTGACGGTGGAACGCCCGAAAAGCCTGTCGGGACGGTCTGGGTGGCGGTTGCTACGCCCCAAAAAGTTACTTCTCACAAGCTGAATTTAGGGAGCGACAGGGAGCGGACTATTCTCCGCGCTTCCTACAGCGTGCTGAACTTGCTCCGGTTGGCGTTAGCTGATGGCAGCAGTAGCTGATGGCTTTCTTTTCCATTTTTGCTATTCTCAGGGACTTTGTTGCAACGAGAGCACATTATAAAAACATGCTGCAATTGGCTTCGCCGA
The DNA here is from genome assembly GCA_031284065.1 of Prevotellaceae bacterium. Classification (GTDB taxonomy): domain Bacteria; phylum Bacteroidota; class Bacteroidia; order Bacteroidales; family UBA932; genus JAITMY01. Next base: position 8,380 of record JAITAP010000071.1, on the reverse strand, counting down.
GTTTCCAATTGGCTGCGCCGAGCTCCGCTTCGCTCCGGTTCCCCGTAGGGGGAATAATATCAAGAGAGCGTAGCGAGCTCATGAGCACCTTTAAAAAAATACAAGGTGAATAATAGAAAAACGCATATCACCCCCTTCGCACTTCCCCGTGGGGGATTAATAGAAAACAACGAAATTAAAGCTCTACGGGCTACCGCCCTGCTTGCACCGGCGCAATATTTGCCGTAAGTCTCTACCTTCGTTATGCTGTAGGTTCAACATCTCAATGCAACTTTATCGTGCAAATATCGGAAGAAAATTTCTTTTGGTGAATAAAACTTTAAATTTTCTCTGGGTCTGCTGTTGATTTTATGCTGTATTTTTAGAGGTGTGCGAAAAAAATTGTGCCTTCAGCGCTCTTCCGCTCGGCTAAGGTAACCATAACATTTTCGTCCACAAGGGTGCGCGGCGGGGCGGAGCAATTGGCGCTTTGGTGAAAAAGCGTTATCTTTGCCGCGTTTAACCGCTAAGTGTTGATAAAATCTGACATTCAAATGCTTAATTCTCCCTACGTAATTCTGGGCGTTGTAGGCGCTTACTTTGCCATTCTGGTGCTCATTTCGTGGCTCACCACGCGGCGCGTGCAGGCAGATTCGTTCTACCTTGGCAACCGCAAAACGGCGTGGTACGTCATTGCCTTTGGCATGATAGGGTCGAGCATTTCGGGGGTAACGTTCATTTCGGTGCCGGGCATGGTGGGGGCAAGCCAGTTTTCCTACATACAAATGGCGCTGGGCTTTGTGGTGGGCTACGTGGTGGTGGCGCAGGTGCTGCTCCCGCTCTACTACAGCCTGGGGCTTACCTCCATATACGCTTACCTGCACAGGCGGTTTGGGCGTTACAGCTACAAAACCGGCGCCTCGTTTTTTCTCCTCTCCCGCTTGCTCGGCTCGGCAATCCGCCTGCTGGTGGTAGCCATTGTGCTGCAAGCGCTGGTGTTTGACAAGCTCGGTGTTCCCTTTGTGGTGAACGTATTCTTTACCATCGGGCTGATTTTTCTGTACACGCACAAGGGCGGCGTAAAAACCATTATCTGGACGGATACGCTACAAACGTTTGCGCTGCTCTCCACGCTGCTGCTCTGCATGGCGGGGCTGTCGCAAAAAATGGGCTTGTCGCCGGAGGGCGTGTGGGCGCTGGTGCGGGAGAGCGAGCTGTCGCGCGCGTTCTTTTTCGACAACCCCGACGACACGCGCTACTTTTTCAAGCAATTCTTGGCGGGCGTATTCACCACCATCACCATGACGGGCATGGATCAGGACATGATGCAAAAAAACCTGAGCTGCAAAAATCTGCGCGACGCGCAGCGCAACATGCGCACGTACGGGCTGGCGTTTTTGCCGGTCAACCTGCTGTTCCTTGTGCTTGGGGCGCTCTTCTACGCGTTCATTGCGCGCAACGGTCTGGTAATGCCGGGCAAGCCCGACGAAATTTTCCCGTACATTGCCGCAGGCGGCTTTCTGCACCCGCTGGTGGGCGTGCTGTTCATTGTTGGCGTTATTGCGGCGGCGTACTCCAGCGCCGACAGCGCCATGGCCGCGCTCACAACCTCTTTCACCATCGATATTCTGGAGGTGAAGGACGACGACCCTCGCCTGCGCCGCAAGCGCCGCTGGGTACATGCAGGCATGTGCGCCGTGTTTCTGCTCCTCATTCTGGTGTTCAGGTTTTTTTACTCCGAAAGCATTATCAACACGGTGTACAAGGTGGCGAGCTACACCTACGGGCCGCTGCTGGGCTTGTTTGCCTTTGGCCTGTTTACCAAAATGCAGGTGCGCGACAGGTGGGTGCCGCTGGTCGCCATTGCCTCGCCCATCCTTTCGTTTGCGCTGAGCGCGCTCTCCCCCGTGCTGCTCAACGGCTACGAAATAGGCTTTGAGCTGCTTATCATTAACGGCTTGCTTACGTTTGCAGGGCTACTCTTGCTGCGACGGAAGCGCCTCCACGCAGCGGCACATTCCTGACGGAATGAGAAGACGCAAAGCCGCTGTTCGTCATCACCTCTTGCAAGTATTTATTGGAAGCCATGTAAGAGAGTAGCAAAAAACAACCTCCACCACTGCGCTTGTGCAGCGGTGGAGGTTGTTTGCCACAGCTTATCTTTCGCGATTCGCAGCTAATTCGTTGCCTTTTCCAGCCTTTTCATAATGGAGAATATGAACAGCGCCGAGAGCAGGCAGCAAATGATGAGCACGCCCCAAAAGGCCACAAGGGGAAGCTTGTCCCAAAACGCGCCGAGCACGCCCACCAGCAGGTTGCCGATGGCGGTAGAGGCAAACCATCCGCCCTGCATCATGCCCTTGTACTGCGGGGGCGCAACTTTCGATACGAACGAAATGCCCATAGGGCTTAGGAACAGCTCCGCAAGGGTGAGCACAAGGTAAGTGCCGATGAGCCATCCGGGTGAAACCAGCGTGTCCGAAACGCCGTTAACGTCGGCCGGCGCGGGAAGCCCAATGGAGGCTACCAGCAGGATGACAAACCCGATGGCTGCCAAAAACATTCCGTACCCAATCTTGCGCGGCGCGGACGGCTCTTTGGACTTGCCCGCGAGGTAGGTGAACAGCCCTACGGAGAGCGGCGTGAGGAGGATGATGAACAGCGGGTTGAACTGCTGGAAAATTTGCGGCGTTATGGTAACCATGCTGCCAAGCGAGTCAACGACGCTCCTTACGTCAATAAAGTAGTCCGCGCACAGCCCTGCAATGCCCAGCAGAATGAGCGCTATGCCCGCCTTTGCGTTGCGCTTTCCCCCAAACAGCCCTATGGTGGAGAGGTAAATGCCGTACACGAACACGATAAACGGAATGATTGCCAACAGCGAAAACGCCATGTTGAGCACGGGCGAAATGCGGCTTTGCGTGTAGTCGCGGGCAAAGTAGGTCATGCAAAGCCCGTTCTGGTGGAACGACATCCAAAAGAATATCACCACAAAAAATACGAGGAATAGCGCAATGATTCGCTCCCTTATTTCTGCGGGCGAGAGGATGAGGAGCTGCTCGTCCTTTTTGCCGGTCCTTGCGGCCTCCGTGAGCTGCTGCCGGTGCGTCTTGTCAACGGGCTTCCACGTTTTTTTGAACAGCAAAAATATCAACACCGAAATCAACAGGCTAATGCACGCTACGGCAAAGGCCAAGCTGTACGACTTGCTCAGCGCGTTGGATACGTAGTACGCCCCAAAAGCGGTGGCAAAGTCTTGGGAGTTTTCGCCGCTGCTAAATATGGCGGGGTCAACGGTGGTGCGCTCTATTCGTTCCCTCACGGCAGCGCCTTTCGCCGCATCGTCGGGGCGCCGGCTGTTGAGCAGCGCGTAATCTTCTAAGGAAACTTGCAGCGAGTCGTTGCCCTCAAGCTTTCCCGACATGGTCAGCTGGTGCAGCCCGGCGGCTTTCAGCCTGAAAATGTACTCCTGCTTGTCGCTCGGAAAGATAACGCCCTCTTTCCTCTTCGCTTTTTTGACTACGCTGGCGCTGTCCTCTGCGGTTAGCGCGCCGGAAACGCCGGTAAACACGCCTGCGGTGAACTCCGCCTCGTCAACCACCCTGTCGTTGAGCGCCACGTAGCTTTTTGCAATGGAGGCGTCGTAGGTGAACTTATCCTTTGCCAAAAAAGCGTTGTTGATGCTGTTTGCCACGCCCGGGGCAAAGAATGCGCCAATGTTGATGAACATGTAGAAAATGGAAAAGGCCACATCGCGCCTTGCCTTGTAGAGGTTCGACTCGTAGAGGTTGCCCACCAGCACTTGCAGGTTTCCCTTAAAAAAGCCGGTGCCCAAGGCAATCAGAGCCAACGCGCCGTACATCATGACTTTTCCGGAGGCATCGGCCTGGCTTGGCGCGGCAAGCAGCAGGTAGCCGGCAAACATGACGAATACGCCCAGCAGGATTGTTTTTCCGTAGCCCAGCGCTTTGTCGGCAACAAATCCGCCTACCAGCGGCAAAAAGTAAACCAGACCCAGAAAAGTTCCGTAGATAAGGCTTGTTGCCGACGAGGAAAGCCCGAACTTTGCCTGCATGTAAAGGGTCAAAATTGCCAGCATGGTGTAGTAGCCAAACCGCTCGCCCATGTTGGTCAGGGCTAATACCAACAGCCCCTTGGGATGATTCTTGAACATAGATTTTTTAGTTTTGATAATTTGTAAATTGCTTAGGGTGTAAATTATTTTTATTTTTTACCTTTGCAAAGGTAAAAAAAATGGGCAAACCAACGCCGGACAAGGGCATAAATTTATGCTGAAAATAATTAATTCATCTGATATTCAACTTGTAGATAGCTACACCATAGCCCACGAGCCTGTCTCTCCGGAGGGGCTGGCAGGTCGCGTGGGGACGGTTTTGGCGCGTGCGCTCTCGCAGCAATTTCCGCAGCACAGGCACGTGGACATTGTTTGCGGTAAGGGTAAGAATGGCGGCGACGGGCTTGCGCTTGCGCTTTGGCTTGCGGATAACGCGGCGTACCGCCTGCGCGTGTTGCTGTGCTACCCGCCACAGGAGCTGTGCGCGGAGGCGGCATATTTTTACGAGCAGGTGAAGCAACGCCAAGCGGCGCTGTGCGAGCAGGTGAGCGCGGACAGCTTGCCTGCGCTCCACGCCGACCATCTGTTGGTGGATGCGCTGTTCGGCACGGGGCTTAACCGTCCGCTTGCGGGCTATGAGCGGAAGCTGGTGCAGCACATCAACGGTAGCGGTTGCTGCGTGCTGGCAATAGACATTCCGTCGGGTCTGCCGTCCGACGGCGGCTCAGTAGAAGATGAAAGCGCAGTAGTGCAGGCGCACTATACCTTTACGCTCAACGCGCCCAAGCTCTCCATGATGCTCCCCGCGCTGGGGGAGCTTGCCGGTACGCTGCGCGTGCTCGACATTGGGCTGCACCCCGACGCTATCGGCAAGGTCGCGTCGCCGTACCGCTACTTTACGCAGGCTGACGCGCTGCGGCTGGTAAAGCCTCGCAAAAAATTTTCGCACAAGGGCAGCTACGGTCGCTGCCTGCTCGTGGCGGGTTCGCAGGGCATGATGGGAGCGGCCGTGCTGGCTGCCCGCGCGTGCTACCACGCCGGCGCAGGCCTGCTCACGGCGCACGTGCCCGCGTGCGGCGCAGCCATCATGCAGGTTGCCGTGCCGGAGGCTGTGCTCAGCATTGATGATGATGAGCGCTGCATTACGAGCCTTGAGCGCGTGGACGTGAGCCGCTACAGCGCCGTTGCCGCAGGCTGCGGAACAGGTCGCCGCCACCCTACCCGCGCTGCGCTGGAGGAGTTGCTGCGCGTCGCTCCGCCGGCGCGTACGGTAGTTGACGCCGACGCGCTCAACATCATTGCCGACAGCAAGCGGCTGCTTGACTTGCTGCCCGAAAACGCTGTCATTACGCCGCACGTTGGCGAGTTTGAGCGGTTAGTCGGGTCATGCGGAAGCGACGAGGAGCAGTTTCTCCGGCAGCGACAGCTGGCAAGAGAACGCCGCTTGGTGGTGGCGCTCAAAGGAGCGCACACCTCTGTTGCGCTGCCCGACGGCACAATTTGCTTCAACTCGTCGGGCAATGCAGGCATGGCCACTGCCGGTAGCGGCGACGTGCTCACCGGCGTAATTCTGGCGTTGCTGGGGCAGGGTTACGCTCCCGAACAGGCAGCCATGCTCGGCGTTTACATGCACGGCGCGGCGGGCGACGCCGCCGCAGCGCAAACCTCGCAAAGCTTTATAACGGCAACGGATATTATAGAACACTTGTACGAATTCTAAATAATTAATATGGTAGTGAACAAATTTTTTGCAAAAATGAAAATGAGTAAGTATCTGGCTATCCCGCTGGCATTGGCTTTCCTTTACTCGCCGACGTTTGCGCAGCGTAAAAAGAAAAGCGATGATGAAGAGCGTCCAAAAGCTGTGCTGCGGGTGCAAAGCATGGACAAGGTGCAGCGGGTAGATTCGGGCTGCTTTGTGTACGCGCTTCCGCGCACCGTGCTGCGCCTGACGGTAACGGTGGAGCGGCGTATTTTTAGCGCCGGGCCTTACGCGGCGTACGCCGAAAAATATTTGGGCATTACCGGCATACAAAAGGCCAACAGCACGCGCTACCACCTCAATAGCGCAACGCTTGCCTCGTACATCGAGGCTGATGAGCATCATTTCTACATGGTGCGTCCGGCAGGCAATACGAAGTTCAATTTTTTAAAGATGAGCAAAGACGGGCTTATGCTGCTGCCCGAAAACTTCGGACGCGGTACGAATGTCGTTGCAGGTAGCGTCGGCTTCGGAGATACCGATTGGCAACCTTTTACCATCATGGCTATTGATGCAATGTTTCGGGACGTAAAGCCAAAATCGTCGCCCAAAAAGGTTGCCGACAACTCCGCAGGGGCAGAAGAGGAGGTGGATGAGGTGGCAGTCGCCGAGCCACCCGTGCACATTTCGCAGCAGGCCAAAACTCAGGAGGAACGCGCTTCGGAGGTAGCACAGTTTATTTTCAACCTGCGCAAGCGCAAGTACGAGCTCGTTACCGGCGATGTGGATATTGCATTTTCCAGCAACGACGGGCTAAAGGTAGCGTTGCGCGAAATAAATAAAATGGAAAGCGAGCACCTCGCGCTGTTCGTCGGGAAAATGGTAAAGCAGGAGGCTACCTACACCTACGACGTTGCGCCCGTCCCGTCGCAGACAAGCTACGCCGTCTTTAAATTCTCCGCCGACTTGGGCGTGCAGCCTCCCGACGGGCAGGGACGCACGATAACGCTGGAGCTACGCCCCGAAGACAAGTACGCTACCGCCAATGTATCGCCTGCGGCGGAAGACAGTAGCGCCTTCAGGGTGCGCCTGCCCGACATGGCGCAGGCGCGTCTGCTCGACGAAAAGGAAGAGCTACAGCGCGGTCGGTTTTGGATATACCAAAACGGAAAAATTGTGAGCGTACGTGCGGAGTATCTTAGCAACGAGTAGAGCCCATGCCACGCAAGCTGCTTAACGAGGAATTGGGGCGCGTGAGCGTTGACGAGTTCCGCCGGCAGGAGAAGCGTCCTGTGGCTCTGGTGCTCGACAACCTCCGTAGCCGGCACAACATTGGCGCAGCCTTTCGCACCGCCGACGCCTTTGCGATTCGCGAGGTTGCGCTCTGCGGCATTTGCGCCGCGCCCCCCGACGCAGAAATCCACAAGGCGGCGCTGGGCGCTGAGAACGCCGTCGCGTGGCGACGCTTCCCCACCACCATGCAGGCGGTGGAGCAGCTCCGCGCCGAAGGGTACGAGCTGGTGGCGGTGGAGCAAACCGAAGCAAGCGTTACGCTCAACCGCTTTGTTCCCGATGCCGGAAAGCCCTGCGCCCTCGTCTTTGGCAACGAAGTACGCGGCGTTGCTCAGGAGGTGGTGGATGTCTGCGACCGCTGCCTCGAAATCCCGCAGCGCGGCACAAAACATTCGCTCAACGTTTCGGTCAGCATGGGAGTAGTGTTGTGGGAAGTATGCAGGAAATTTTGAATTTTGAGCCGCTCCCAGAGTGTCGTCCCTTCAGGAATTTACCCGGTCAGTAGTGATTTTTTCGGTTTTTTCCTCCGGAGCTTTTGGATTTTGGAAATTTTTCACTACATTTGTAGCGGAGTTCAATGCGAGCTCTGAAAGTTTTGATTTTTCTTGTTGCACCTGATTTTTTTCAGGAAAGCCGAAAGCCACCTCAGCGGGATTGATTCGCTGTTGGTCAAGAAGATTCAGAACTTTTTTTATGTTATAGTACAGCCCCTTTCCTTGATTTATCCAGTTCACTCACTCGTGCGTATCTTTTGGAAAAACATTGCGAATATCATTGATGTTCAACTTTTCTCCTTTTACAGTTGGATTAAGAGAAATACCCACCAAAAAATTTTTCCCCTGATGCTCTATCTCTACTATCAGGTTTACGGCCTTAGCGCTATCGCCATAAGTAAATGCAGCTAACGGATTATTTATGGCTTTGGGCAAGTCTTTTACTTCCGAAATATCATAGAGATGGTTGGGATCACTTGACTTCTCTTTTAATTTTTCAGATTTCAACTCAATAGGGGAACAAGACATGCCTATGGATTGAAGCATTGTACCCGGCGCTCCCAAGCTATACATATACCCTTGGGGCAGCGTTCCGTCTATTTGCCGCTGCAACTCCGCGTTAAACCGGGCATTTATGTCTTCTAAGGTTAGCTCTTCCATCATAACCCTGCTTATCGCCTACTTTATAATTTCTTGCGTAATGCTTCGCAGAATCCGTCGGGCGTGCGCAAGCTTACACCCCGAAGCTAATTCCCCCAACGTACTCGTAAATGCCGCTTAGCAAGCCAACGAGCAGTATGCCTGCGGTGCACAGGGTGAGGCTCAACCGGCTATAGC
>JAITAP010000199.1 GCA_031284065.1 Prevotellaceae bacterium | reverse complement strand
TTTTGACAGCGAGCTGGGGCAAGGCTGGTTTTACATTCCCGAAAATGTGTACATCATCGGCACTATGAACGATATTGACCGCAGCGTGGAGAGCTTTGATTTTGCCATGCGGCGGCGGTTTACATGGAAAGAAATAACCGCAGCCGAAAGTGCAGAGAACATGAACCTGCCGGCTGAAAGCAGGCGCAGAATGACAAAATTGAATGATGAGATTTCGAAAATTGAGGGACTAAACTCTTCGTACCACGTAGGCGGCGCTTATTTTCTGACCAAAAACGAGACGTATCCCGATTTTGAGGAGCTGTGGGAGCTGAAGCTGCACCCGCTTTTGAAAGAGTATGTGCGCGGAATGCCCGACGCCGACAGCCTGCCGGAAAAATTAAGAAAGGCTTACAACGCTGCCCCAAACGATGAGAACAACGGATAATAACGGAGGTAAACACCTGACCGTTTTGCAGCGTGAAGATAATCCGGCAAGCTTGGCGGCAATTGCTGAAGACTTGCAGGCAATGGCCAACAAAAACCTCCGCGACTTGCAGCGCGAAAATCCCGACTTGCTTGTTTTTCCGCAGTCGTTGGGGCAGTACCACGACGATATAGATAAGCTGCCCGTCTTTTCCTTGCATGAAGACATGCTGCTAACGACCTGCAACCTTATGGGCTTTATCGGTCGAAATAACACCCAGCTCACCATCGCCTCCCGATTTTCCCAAGAGGGTGAGGACAGCGACTACTTTTTGCACTACATGCTGCAAAAAGTTTTTGCGGTAAACATTTTTAAGTTTGACCAAACGCCAAGCAAAGAGAATATTTGGGATTTTCTGCTGTACTTGTTTCCGTACTACCTCAAAAAAGCCTATTCGCAGGGCTTATACAAGGCGTACCGGCGCGAAGAGTACAACGACGCCAACGTAAAAGGGGCAATTGACGTAAAGCGCCATATTCGCGCCAACATTCCGTTTGCCGGAAAAATCGCCTACATAACCCGAGAGCACAGCTACGATAACTACGTAACCCAGCTAATACGGCACACCATAGAGCACATAAAAGTCCACCCCTGGGGGAGCGGCATTTTAACGAATGACGGCGAGGTTCGCGATATTGCAGGCAGAATCTGTTTTATTACCCAAAGCAGCTACAAGAAAAATGACAGGCAAAAGGTGATTAACGCCAACCTGAAGCCGGTAACGCATCCCTACTTTACGGAATACAAAATGCTGCAAAAGATTTGCCTGCGGATTTTGCGCAGAGAAAAGCTGACTTTTGGGCAGGAAAAGGATAAGATTTACGGATTGCTGTTCGATGGAGCGTGGCTGTGGGAAGAATATTTGAATACTATTTTGAAAGATGACTTTATTCATCCTGAAAATAAGACAGGAAAGCATCGTCAATATTTGTTTGATAATTTTCAGCCAATTTACCCTGATTTCATAAGCCGAAAAGAAAATCCAAAGCTTGTATGTGATGCAAAATACACCCCATTGGAGAAACAAAAGGAGTATGGCGAAAATTCTGAAAGAGCAACAAGCATTTACTATAAAACTATTGCTTACATGTACCGGTTTAAATCCGATAGTGGCTTTTTATTGTTCCCACATGAAGAAACCAATATTAACGAGCGTTATACGATCAAAGGTACAAACGGCAAATTGACAAAATTAGGGCTCAAAATACCCCGAGCCGCCGGCAGCTACTCGTTATTTAAAGACGATATTGCACAATCAGAGCAAGCGTTTGCTCAATATTTAGGTTCCTCATCGTAGCGCTAATCAGGAATAGGAAAGTTGGGGGAAGCGTTTTTTGCGGCATTTCGGTTTTGCTGCGCTGCCCCCTATCCTAAATCATAGCTACTGTCGCTCTCCGGAAAGGCGTCCGGCTTCTTCCCTTTTTATCTGCACACACAAAGCAACTTGCCCCCTCGCTTGCCCCCGCAGGCCGCAGCGTGCAAAAATACCCACAAATGAGGATTGCGGCAGTCTTTTTTTATGAAGACCTTTGCACTCGAAAAATACGCCGCAGGGCGTGGGCACAAAATTTGATTTTTTTTTTACGATGAGCACGAACTCTTTCCGACGAACTCTTTTCCCCTGTTTTCTTTTGCTGTGCGTCGTCCCTCCCGCCTTTGCGCAGGAGAGCGCGGCGCAGCTGTCGGGGAAAGTCGTTACCGCCGCAGGTCAGCCGGTGGAGTACGCTTCGGTTGTGCTCAAGAGCACCCGGCATGGCGCCGTGGCCGACGGAAAGGGCGCGTATCTTCTCCCCGCTCCCGCCGGAGAATATACGCTGGTGGTGAGCGCCATGGGGTACAAGTCCGTTGAGCAGCCGCTGTCGCTGCGCGGGAGGCAAACGCTGCGGGTTACGCTGGAGGCCGACGAGCGGGAGCTGGACGAGGTAACGGTGGTGGGCAAAAGCGCCGTGCGGCAGGTGAACGAATCGGCGTTCAACGTGGTGGCCATCGACGCCAAGCCGCTGCACAACACCTCCATGAGCCTCACCCACGCGCTGGACAGAATTTCGGGCGTGAAGATTCGGGAAACGGGCGGCGTAGGCTCGCGCACGCAGGTGGCCCTCAACGGGTTTAGCGGGCGGCACATCAAAATGTTTATGGACGGTATGCCGATGGAGGGCTTCGGCGGGTCGTTTCAGCTGAACAACATCCCCGTAAGCCTCGCCGAGCGGATTGAGGTGTACAAGGGCGTGGCGCCCGTAGAGCTGGGCGCGGACGCGCTGGGCGGCGCGGTGAACATCGTTACCCGACAGCTCAACAACACCTACGTGGACGCTTCCTACTCCTACGGCTCGTTCAACACCCACAGGTCGAGCCTCAGCGCGGGGCACACCGCAAAAAGCGGGCTCACGCTCCAGCTCAACGCCTACCAAAACTACTCCGACAACAGCTACCGGGTGAAAACCCAGCTGCTCGACGTTGAAACCGGCGTTTACTCGCGGGAAAAGTATTGGGTTAGGCGATTTCACGACAACTACCATAACGAGGCGGTAGTCGCCAGGGCGGGCGTTGTGCGCAAGGCGTGGGCAGACCGCCTGCTGCTTAGCGTAACGCTTAGTCAGGAAAAGGCGGACATTCAAAACGCCAACCTGATGACAATCGTTTACGGCGGGCGCGAGCGGAGGGCCAGGAGCGCCATCCCCTCGCTGCACTACGAAAAGCGAAACCTGATTGTGCCCAACCTCCGCCTTTCGCTCACGGCAACCTACAGCATCTCCCGCAACAGCAACCTCGACACGCTGGCGCGGCAGTACAGCTGGAGCGGGGTGTACAGGCAAAAATCTTCCAAAGGCGAGGGAAGCTACTCCACGAGCGAAACCGACAACAGCAACTTCAACGCCACCGCCAACCTCCGCTACCGCTGGGGCGCGCACTACCTGACGCTCAACAACCTGTTTAGCGACTTTAGCCGCAAGGCGACGGACGCCGCCGCCAACGCCGAAACCGCCACCGCCGCCACGTTCATGCGGCGCACAAACGCCAAGAACGTGGCGGGGCTGTCGTACAAGCTCCAGCCGTCGGACAGGTGGAGCGCGCTGGCGTTTGCAAAGCGGTACGACGTGCTGGTGCGAGGCCCCATAAACATTTCGACGACCTCTACCACCGTTTACGAGGAGCAGGAGCGGTCGTTCTCCACCGAAGGCTACGGGCTGGGCGCAACGTGCCGCCTGTTGCCCTCGCTCCAGCTCAAGGCCTCGTTTGAGAAATCCTACCGCCTGCCCTCGGAAAGCGAGCTGTTTGGCGACGAATCGCTCGAAACCGGCAGCGCGGGGCTAAAGCCCGAAAACAGCCGAAACCTCAACTTCAACCTCTGCTACAACAACGCCCTGAGCAAGGCGCACGCCGTGTACCTTGACCTCGGGCTTATATACCGCGATACGAAAGACTACATCCGGCGGCAGATTGAGCAGCGCTACGGCGGCGCGTACTACGCCAACCACGGGCAGGTGCGCAACTTCGGGTTTGACGTGGAGGCAAGGTACTTCTACAGGCGGGCGTTCTCCGCAGGCGGAAACTTCACCTTTCAGGACATCCGCAACATGGAGCAGTACGCCGTAGGCGGGCGCAAGCTCATCTACTACAAAGACCGTATGCCAAACGTCCCCTACCTGTTTGGCAACGCAGACGCTACCTACAGCCTCTACGACCTCGCCGGAAAGGGTAGCGTGCTGTCGGTGGGCTACAACATGCGCTACATTCACGCTTTCTTCTTGGCGTGGGAGAGCGAGGGCGGCGACATTACCATCCCAACGCAGCTCTCGCACGACCTCACGCTCACCCTTTCGCTCCGCAACGGCAGGTACCACATCGCCGCAGAAGCAAAAAACATTGCCGACGAAATGCTGTACGACAACTACAGCCTCCAAAAGCCCGGGCGAAGCTTCATGCTAAAGATCAGGTATTTTTTCTTTACGTAATAATTTTTTTTAAGTAATCATTCACCATCAAAAACCAATTAAAATTATCATGAAAACAAGCATCAAAACGCAAAACACAAAAACGGCGCTCAGAAAATCGGCGCTCATCGGGTGCAGCCTCCTGACCCTTTCCTTAGCCGCGTGCGACGGTAAGGATAATTCGGATGACAACGCTGTGCAAAAAAAGGGCACATTCTTCCTTTCCGCCGCAGGCGAAAGCGGACAGTACATCCTCCGGACGGACAATCTGGCGACCGGCGACCTGAAAATTTCCGACAACGTGCGGCAGCTGGAGCAGGCAATACAAACGTGGATATTCAACGACGACCCCTCGGTAGCCGTCGGGCTAATCTACCAGCAGGGCGACCCGGGGGTATGCCTCGGCATTGCCGTTGCCGACGACAGCACGCTGAGAGAGCCGGTGGAGTTTCAAATCACCTCGCGCTTTACCTCCTACGGCTTCTTTGAAAGCTACGCGCTGACCACCGTCGGGGGACAAACGCCGGCGGATGACGCTTCACGGTCAGACTCCGCCACGTTCAACATTATAGACCTGAACAACGGCTTTAGCCGTGCGGAGAAGTCCATCCCCACGCTCAACATTACCGGCAACGGTCAGCAGGCCACCTTTTCGGGCATTGTGGACATGGGCAACGGCGAGTTTCTCACCGGCTTGGTGGTTTCGCAGCCAAAAGACGCAAGTCAGACCGGCGGGGCAAGCTCGGGCGACATTACCTGCCCCGACAGCGTGTGGGTTGCCGCGTTCGACAAAGACCTTACCCTGAAGCGGATTTACCGGAGCGACAAGCTGAGCTACTCTTCGGGGCGATTCCGCTCGCAGTACTACGCGCAGATAGACAAGGCCGACGACGGCAGCGTGTACGTCTTCTCCGGCTCCTACGAGAGCGCGACTACGAAGCCTTGCGGTGCGCTGAAAATCGACAAAAACGCCACCGCTTTCAACCCGGAATACTACTTCAACATCGAAGAAAAGACGGACGGCTACCGCTTCCGGAAAGTTTGGCACGTTACCGGAAATTACTTCATGCTGGAGTTCTACAACACCGGCAAGGAAACGCCTGTTACCGTTAATACCGCTGCCACCCAGTACGGCATTGTGGATATGGCTGCCAAGACGTTCAGGTGGGTAACCGGCATCCCCGCAAAAGAGCAGATTACGGGTACAGGCCTGCCCACAGCGCACGGCGGGAAAATGTACTTCCCCATCGTTGCCGAAGGCGCCGACCCCGCCATTTACATTATTGACCCGGCAACCGCCGCAGGCACAAAGGGCATAAGCGTATCCGGCGCGTCGGCCATCAGCGCGGTAGGGCGGCTGAGCTATTAGAAAGCTAAACATTCACAGGATTTACAGATTTTTGTCGTCGAGGCAATATGTAAATTTTGAAAATTCTGAAATTCTGTAAATTATTTATCGCATAAACTCTAACATCTAAATTTTTATGATTAAGTTACTATTTGATTTCATTCAACTTCTGAACATCGCTGCGCCGTTGCTCACGTCGGTGGCTATTTTGGCGCTGCTCGCAGCGTTACTGTCAAAATCAATAAAAAAGCACGCAACGGCGTACTACACCGTATTTGCAATACCCTTTGGCATGGTTGCAATACCCTTTGTTGGCCGGCTGTTTGGCGTTGAAATGTTCAGCTTCAACCGTATTCCGTTTCTGGGCGGCATTTTGAGGGACTATATCCACATGGGGACGCTTGGCTTTCCGCTGCTGGTTATCATCATGTACGTGGGAGCGCTAAGCCCTAAAAATCCTTACGTAAAGAGGCTTCTCGGCATACGCAAGGAGCTGTCCATCCTGTCGGGCTTCCCGGTACTGACGCATTCCCTGATTCGGGTTACCCACAACTTTCCGAACGCCCTCAAATTTTTCACCGACAACGAGGGGTATATGGCGAGCGGGAGAGTAGCAAGCGCGTTGGGCGCGGGAGTATCGAGCTTCAGCTTGACGCTTGGCGTTCTGATGCTGGCGCTGTTCGTTCCGCTGTGGCTTACCTCTTTCGATTCCGTCCGCAGGCGCATGGGGAGCGTCAGGTGGAAAAAGTTGCAGCGATGGTCATACGTTTTGTATGCCATGCTGTTTATCCACGCTATATGCATACAGGTTGGCTCTGCGCTGAACCCCAGAGGAGGAAGAGGAACGCCGCAGCCTGCCGCTGAGCTAATCGCCGCAACGACGGCCGCACCCGACGGCCGCAGCGAGCGTAGCGGCGCACGCGGCGACGCTGTGCAGCCCGCGGCCGACAATGGCAACCGGGCTGAAACGGCGAGACCGGCAGAAGGCGGACGGCCGCAAAGTCAGGGCTTCGCGGACATTAACGTCAGCTCGCAGGCAAAGCGGAGCATACATATCGCTTCCCTTCTCCTGATTTTCGGGTCGTACCTGTACCTCCGGCTAAGAAAGGCAAAGCAGAACGCCGCTAATAAGTTGGCAAAATAGCGATTTTTGTGCGACTTTGTTGCAACGAGAGCACATCCTATAAAGCCTAATAAATATTTTCAATTAATTCCCCGTAGGGGAACAATATCAATAGAAAAACGGCTATCATCTCTTTCCTATTCCCCGTAGGGGATTAATAGAAAATGACGACGCTGTTAAATCCCTACGGGATAGGCTAACGGCGAAATCGGGCAACGGTCTTTTCTATTGATATTATTCCCCTACGGGGAATTGGAGCGAAGCGGAGTTCGGCGCAGCCAATTTGGAGCGTAACTAATTGAAAATATTTATTAGACTTGATGTAGTAGTTAGCGTGTTATTCGTTGCAAA
>JAITAP010000171.1 GCA_031284065.1 Prevotellaceae bacterium | reverse complement strand
GCAATAGAGCAGGCGCACGCAAGGATGAGCTACGTAGCGCAGGATCAAGAGATGCTCCGCGCGTACCAGATGCGCGAGATGGCGCTGTCGGACTTCACCAGCGGCATAAACCATGCTCGGCGCGAAGGCATTGCCTTAGGCGAACAGCGGGGCATTGCCATAGGCGAACGGCAGGGCGAGCAGCGGGGCATTGCCATAGGCGAGCGGCAGGGCGAGCAGCGGGGCATTGCCATAGGCGAGCGACAAGGCATTGCCAAAGGCGAGCGGCAGGGCATTGCCAAAATTGTAGTAAATTTGCGGGGAGCCGGACTTCCCGTAGAGGAAATAGCCAAGTACACCCAGCTACCTGCGGAGAAGGTAGCCGAAATTCTCAAGGAGCAGGAGTCTGCATAATATCCGTCGCAGCCTTTGTCGGAATGTTTGGGCGGCGATTTTTTTTGATTTGTGGAAACTTCTAAAAATTCAAAAAAAGGCTTGCGGCCGAGATAAAGGCGAAACTTACTAACGTAAATCACCACTGCCTGCCAGAAAGTCTCGACGGAATAAAAACGGACGAAGTTTCACTTCGTCCGAGCAACCTTACCGGAGCTTGAACAGCTCTTCTCAATCCGGTTTTCCTTTGATGTACGCTGCCGAAGTTTGCTTCCACCCGTTGGCGTCGGCGCTGAAGGTGAGGGACGAAACTTCGCCTTCGCTTTCGCGGTGGTTAATCCTCGATTTTTTTATGGAGGGACGGCGGTCAAATTCTTCGTCGGATATATCCTTGTTCAGCAGGCGTGGAATGTGCTTACCGGAGGCTTTTGGAATTTTAGGCGGTATCTCCGGTGCGCCTGCTCTCCCTTGCAGGGGCGGTTGAGCGCCAACGTACTCACGCCCGTCCTCAGTATCTTCCACTTCGCTAACGATAATCGCTCTGAATGGATCCCAAGGCTGTTTGCCGACCGGTTCGGTTGTTTTTCCGGCGGCCGACGGATGCAGCGGATGCGGATATGGGCGCGGGCACGGGGTGCGTGGAGCCGGTTGCCCGGCGGCGCCGTCGGCAATGCCTATATCTCCCACCTCAAAGCCGGTGGCAATGATGCTCACCGTAACGTCTTCGCCCAGCTGCGGGTTTTTCCCGATGCCGGTTTTGGTGTAAGGCTTGGCGGCATTGCCCATCTCGCCGATAGTGCTGCCTACTTCGCTGAGCACAATGTCGTTTATTTTTTTTATTTCGCTCACCTTGAGCTCCTTTTCGCCCATCATGATATTCACCAGCACATTTTTTGCGCCGCGAATGTTGTTGTCGTTGAGCAGGGGCGAGTTGATGGCCTGATTCACCGCCTCCATGGCGCGGTTTTCGCCGGCGCACCGCCCAATGCCGATGAGCGCCACGCCGCTATCCTTCATGGCGGTGCGCACGTCGGCAAAGTCCACGTTGATGTGCCCCGATATGGTGATGATTTCGGCAATGCTTCTGGCGGCGGTGCAGAGCACCTCGTCGGCTTTGGCAAAGGCCTCCGAGAAGTCGAGGTCGCTGTAGAGGTCGAGGATTTTTTCGTTGTTTATTACCAGCAGCGAATCAACGTACTTTCGCAGCTCGCGGATGCCGCTGTGGGCGGTTTCGGTTCGCTGCGGCTCCATGCTAAGGAACGGTATGGTAACAATGGCTACGGTGAGTATCCCCATATCCTTTGCAACCTTTGCAATGACGGGCGCGGCGCCGGTTCCCGTTCCGCCGCCCATGCCCGCCGTAATGAACACCATCTTGGTGTTGCCCCGCATGAGCTCCGCTATTTCGTTGATGCTTTCTTCGGCGGCCATGCGCCCCTGCTCGGGCTGCGAGCCTGCCCCAAGCCCTTCGGTAATTTTTTTCCCCAGCTGCACCTTTACGGGCACCGGGCTGCTGTTGAGCGCCTGCATGTCGGTGTTGCAAACCACAAAGCCCACATCCTTGATGCCGAGCTTGTACATGTGGTTCACCGCGTTGCAGCCGCCGCCGCCAACGCCTATTACCTTGATGATGGGGGCGCTTTCGCCGGGTTCTCCCCACATTGTCTCTATGATATCTACTTCCATGATAAATAATTTTCAATGGTTCTACATTGCCTGTGCGCTAAAGGTATTTGTTTTTCTCATCTTCAACAAACATGCCTGCCAAAATTTCCTCAATTTTACCTACAAAAGGAATCTTACCCAAAATTTTTCCTCCTTTTCTTGTGCCCTGCACGCTCTGGTATCCGTTCATCATCAGCCCTACGCCAGTGGCCATGATGGGGCTAAGGGCACAGTTCTTGCTACCCATTTGCACCTTTGGATAGCCTACGCGCACGTCGAGGCCGGTGCGCAGCTTGAAGAGCTGCGGCAAGTTCTTAAGCTGCGAGCCTCCCCCGGTGAGCACCATGCTCGACACCTCCCTTTCGTAGCCGCTCTCCCTGATGACGTAGCTCACCGCGTCAATAATCTCCTCCATGCGTGCATCTATAATTTCGGCAAGAAGTTTTTGGGTTATCCTGCCCTGCTCGCGCTCCGCCGTATCCTTGCTGTAGGGAATGATAATGTCCTCCGAGCAGCACTCGCTAAAGCACGAGCCGTGCTCGCACTTGAGCCGCTCCGCCATTTGGGCGGAAATTTTGCACACGTCGCGAATATCGCCGGTGATAAGCTCCCCTCCTCCGGAGATAACCTGCGTGGTGTGTATGATATTCTTGTGGTAAATCAGCAGGTCGCTGGTGCCGCCGCCAATGTCGAGCAGCACCACGCCTGCGTCTTTCTCCTCGCCGGTGAGCACCGCGTTGGCCGAAGCTATCGGCTCCAGCACAAGGTTGTCCATCGTCAGGCCGCAGCGCTCTATGCTCATTTTGATATTTTCCATAGCGCTTGTATCGCTCACCACAATGTAGTAGTTCCCTACGAGCTCGTTCCCCGTGCAGCCCACCGCCTTTGCCACCGGCGTTCCGTCGATGGTGTACTCCTGCGGAATCACGTGCAGGATTTGCTGCCCGGGCTTGAGGGCGATACTGTACATTTGCTTTTTGAGCTCGCTTATCTCGCGCTCGGTGATGAGCTCTCCGGGCTTTTGGCGTATTCTCTTTGCGCTACTCTGCCGGCTTGAGATGTGCCGGCCCGCAATGCCCACCACCACCCTGTCCGGGCGCACGTTCCGCTTCTCATAGAGCTTGCTGAGGCAATCTTTGATGGAGCTTGCCGTATCTTCGACGTTTACCACCAAACCTCGATTTACGCCCCGCGAGAAAGTGCACTGCTGGTCTTCGACAAAAACTCTTCCGTTGGGCGTAACGCGACCTATAACGGTGGCAATCTTTGTTGTGCCAATGTCAATTGCTGTTACGTAGCTGTTCTGTTCCATTTTAATTATTTCCTAACTTTTAGTTATTAGCTTCTTTCTGCATACCACTTGGTTGCCAAACGAAAGGTCTATCACCTCGTAGGCGTTCCAGCCCTTGAGCGACATTCCCTTTTCGTACATGGCCTCGAGCTTGTGCAGCTTGTACTCAAAATTTTCAAAGCTGCCCAAGTGAATAATATTCGCGCCAACGCGCGGCACGAGCTCCACCTTGCCCTGCGCGGTGATGTAAAGCTGCTCAACCTGCGCCTGCCAAAAGACGTTTTCGTTCAGGTAGCTCGCAAAGGCGTAAAGCTGCCGAAGCAAGGCGTCGCTTTTTTTCTTTTCCTCAAAAAAGGCGAACATGCTTCCCCTGAAGCTGCTCTCAAACGGCGCGGTTATGCGCCCGCTCGCAATGGGCACATTCGAGGTGTAGCCGCTGTAGGGACGGATAATAAAGCCCTCGTCGTCGATGTAGAAGCTTTGCCCGTTGTCGGTATATACCCGCACTATGGGCTTCCGCTGCACAACGGTTACGTGCAGCGTACCGTCAGCGGTGGTATATACGTTGGCTTGGCGGATGAGGCTGCGCTCCGTGAGCGCCTTTTCCATCTCCCGCGTGGAAATTTCGCTTACCTTTTTGCCGAAGTAGGTTAGCCCGCTCCTGCGAAAAATGGCGGGGATATCCTCCTTGCGCACAAACCTGTTGACGCTGCTATCGGCAATGACCACGCGAATGTTGGTGCACAACACCTTGTCCGCCTGCCTGCGCACGTGCAGGAGCGTTGCCCCAACGCCCGCCACCGCAGCCACAAGCAACGCCGCTATAAGAGATATGTTTCCTATTTTCTTCATCTAAGGTAGCGTGTAACTATTAGAGTGTGACTATCCATTAAACATTAATCATTAAACATTCGCTTTATGCTTTCTACCGCTGCATCAATGTCGCCTGCGCCGAGCGTTACGAGCACTTGCAGGTCTTTGCCTTTGAGCGTAGCCATCAGGTCGCTTTTGGAGCACATTGTTTTGCGCTCAATGCTCACCTTATCGAAGATGAGCGCCGAGGTAACGCCGGTGATGGGTTCTTCGCGTGCCGGGTATATGTCGAGCAAAATGAGCTCGTCGAGCAGGCTAAGGCTTTCGGCAAACTCCGCCGCAAAATCGCGCGTGCGCGAGTAGAGGTGCGGCTGGAAAACCCCCGTAATCTTTTTTCCGGGAAACATTCCCCGTATCGACGTTATTGCCGCCCGCAGCTCCTCCGGGTGGTGCGCGTAGTCGTCAATGTAGGTAACGGCGGGCGTTGAGAGCTGCACGTCGAGGCGGCGCTGCACGCCCCGAAAAGTCCTGAGCGCCTCCGGCAGCTTCTGCACATCTGCCCCCGCTACCCACGCCGCCGCGCTCGCCGCCACGACATTCTCCACGTTCACCCAGCCCGGCGCTCCCACCGTGCAGCCGCAAAGCGTTTGCCCCGGCATACAGAGGTCAAACGAGTAGCATCCGCCCTCAAGAGGTTTTACGTTGGCGGCGTAGAAGTCGGCAGGCTCGTCAAAGGCGTAGGTGTACATGCGCCTGTCCAGCTGCGGCATGAAGGCGGGCTTTCCGTCCCGCGTCAGCTTCTTTTTTACCACCAGCGCACCGCCCGGCTTCAGCTGGCTCACAAAGGCTGCAAACGCGCGTTGCAGCTCGCCGAAGCTGCCGTACACGTCGAGATGGTCTGCGTCCAGAGAGGTTACAACGGCAACTTCGGGGAAGAGCTGCAAGAACGAGCGGTCGTACTCGTCCGCTTCGGCCACCATGAAGGGGCTGTCTGCAAGCAGCAGGTTGGCGCTGTAGTTTTTGGATATTCCGCCCAAAAAGGCGTTGCAGCCGCCGCCGGCCTCCGTCATAATGTGCGCCAGCATGGTGGAGGTTGTTGTTTTGCCGTGCGTTCCCGCCACCGCCAGCAGCCTCTTGTCGGCGGCAATAACGCCCAAAGCCTCCGACCGCTTTACCGTTTTCAGCCCGCTTTTGCGGAGAAAGCGGAGCTCGCTGTTATCGCTGCCCACCGCCGGGGTGTAAATCACCAGCGTATCGCCGCCGCTCCTGAAAGCAGGGGGGATAAGCTGCACGCTGTCGCTGTAGTGAACAAGAGCGCCCTCTTGCTCCAGCGCCTGCGTGAGCGGCGTGCGTACGCGGTCGTACCCGGCCACCGACTTTTGCCGGTGCAGGAAGTATCGCGCCAGCGCGCTCATCCCAATGCCTCCTATGCCTATGAAGTAAACGTTTTTCATCTCTCAATGAACAATGAATAATGGTTAATGGACAATAGTTAACGAATAGCGATAAATGATGACAAGTGGCGCCGCGCTTCGCGCCATTGCTCACTGCTCGCTACTCGCGAATTTGTTGCCCGCTAAAATGCCTAAACACTCCCTTGCGATGCGCTCTGCGGCGTTTTCTATCGCCAGCGCGCCAATGTTGCGTGTGAGCTCCTTCAGCTTTTCCTCGTCGCTTGCCAGCCGGGTGGCGATGGGGATGAGCATTTCTACCGTCGCCCCCCCGTCGGGGAAGAGTAGCGCCGCGCCCTTTTGCAGCAGCGCCGTTGCGTTGGCGGTCTGGTGGTCTTCGGCAACGTTGGGCGAGGGGATGAGTATGCACGGCTTTTGCGCCACGCAGAGCTCCGCAATGGCGCCCGCTCCGGCGCGCGAAACGACCACGTCGGCGGCGGCGTAGGCGTAGTCCATGCGGCTGATGAAGCTCATCACCTTAATGTTTTCGCAGGCCTGCCCGTCGAACCTGCTGTGAATTTCCTGCCGGTAGCGCTCGCCCGTTTGCCAAAGGAGCTGCACGTCGGCGGTTTTGATGTAGTTGAGGCTGCGCAGGATGCTCTCGTTGAGGGTTCGCGCCCCCAAGCTTCCGCCCACAATGAGGATGGTCTTTTTGTCAGGCTTTAACCCGAAGTACGCCACCGCCTCGTCGCGCAGGCTCGCCACGTGGTGCAGGTCTTGGCGTACCGGGTTGCCGGTGAAGACAATCTTTTTTTGAGGAAAAAACCGCTCCATGCCCTCGTACGCCACGCATACCTTTTTGGCGCGTCTTGCCAGCAGCTTGTTGGTAAGCCCTGCGTAGGAGTTTTGCTCTTGTATGAGGGTAGGTATCCCGCGACGCTGCGCCGCCCAGAGGGTGGGAGCGCTGGCGTACCCCCCTACCCCTACCACCACGTCGGGGGCAAAGGTGCGGACGATGGCCGCCGCCCTGCGCAGGCTCGTGAGCAGCTTGACGGGCGCCGACAGATTTTTGGCGGAGAAGAGCTTTCGCTCTATGCCGATAACGGGCAAGCCTACTATCGGGTACCCCGCAGCGGGTACTTTCTCCATCTCCATCCGGCCCTCTGCGCCAACGAACAGTATCTCCACGTCGGGGCACGCCTGCCTGAGCGCACCGGCAATGGCTATCGCCGGAAAGATATGCCCCCCCGTACCGCCACCGCTGATTATGATTTTTGTGCTCATCGTGATTCCTTTTTTTAGAGTGTAGCTATTAGAGTTTAGAGTTTAAAACGCAATACCTGCACTCTAACCAATATCTATACCCTGTACTCTCTTATTGACACCCTAATGACTAATACCTAAACTCCAATATCTATACTCTAATATCTAAACTCTAACATCCAAGCTTTCCTCTTCGTCTTTTTCCTGACTTCGGCTCATGCTTAGCAACATTCCAAACATAAGGCACGTAACCAGTATCGACGAGCCGCCCTGACTTATCAGGGGGAGATTTTGCCCTGTAACGGGCGCAAGCCCCGTAGCTACGCACATGTTGACCAACGCTTGCAGCACAATTTGCGTAACAATGCCTATGGCAAGCATCGCCGGAAAAAAGCGGGCGGATTTTTGCAGCATTACCCCAATCCTGAACATCAAAATGAGGTACGCCAGCAGCAGCAGAGTGGCAATTACCACGCCGTACTCCTCTATCACGATGGCGAAAATAAAGTCGCTGTAGGCTTCGGGCAGGTAGTAGCGCATCTTGCTGTTGCCGGGACCCTTGCCAACTATTCCGCCGGAGGCTATCGCCATGTGCGCAAAGTCCGGCTGCTCCAGCGCGCCTGTGGCGACTTCCGTAGCGGCGGAGTCGTCGGCAAACCTGTCCTCCAGACGGCTGTACATGGTCTTTAGCCGCGTCATGCTGATTACCTTGTTGCTCACGAGCAGCACGCCGGTGGGCTTCTCTCCGCTTTTTTCCCTTGCGCTCACGGCGTCTGCCACGACCTTTGTCAGGCATAGCGCCAACGCTATCAGCGCAAGCAACCCGCCCACTGTGGCAAACAGGTAGCGCAGCCGCGTACGCCCAATAAACATGATCGTAAAGCACGTAACGCAGAGTATGGCTGCGGTGGAGAAGTTGGACAGAAAGATGAGAAAGCACATGACGACCACCGGCAGGGCAATGGGTACAAACCCTTTCCTGAAATCCTTAATGCAATCCTGCTTTAGCGTTATCTGCCTTGCGACGTACAGGATGAGCGCCACCTTGCACAGCTCCGCCGGCTGAAAGAACCCCAGCGAGCGCACCGCCTGATTGTGGCTGCGGCCAATGCACAGCATGACCACCATCAGCGCAAGGGCGGTAAAGTACCCCGCAGGCGCCAAGCCCATGAACAGCGTGTAGGGCGTGCGCGAGCAAAGGTATATTATGCCAAATCCCACAAGCAAAAATACAAGCTGCTTTGAGAAGTAGTAAAACGGCTCTGCCGCGGCGGAGCGCCACGATATTCCCGCTGTGGAGGAGTAAACGAGCAAGAGCGAAAAGACCGAAAGCAGCAGCGCAATAAGCCAAATCGTTTTATCTCCCTTCAAATATTTCCCAATGTTTCTCACCTAACTAATGAATAACAAACAATGATTAATGTTTAATGATTAATGTTTAATGTCTAATGATTAATGTTTAATGATTAATATTCTGATGATTAATGAACAGTGGTAAATGATGCCGCGCCTCACGCCATTGTTCATTATCCATTCATACCGACCGAATAAAATTCGGTTGTGTTTTTTATTTATTCGACAATCAATTTATTAATAACAAAAACAGCTGTTCTTTCACCCTCCACTCTGTAGAGCAAGTCCCGCAGGGACGACACTTGCTGCCGCTCTCAATTCTCAACTCTCAATTCCCAATGACTTTGTTGCAACGAATAACATGCTAACTATTACATAAAATCTAATAAATGTTTCCAATTCGTTACGTTCCAATTGGCTGCGCCGAACTCCGCTTCGCTCCAATTCCCCGTAGGGGAATAATATCAATAGAAAAACGTGTATCACCCTTTTCTATTCCCCGTAGGGGAATAATAGAAAATGACGACGCTATTAAAGCCCTACGGGCTATTGGCGAGAAAAGGGTAGCCATTTTCTATTGATATTATTCCCCTACGGGGAATTGAGA
>JAITAP010000141.1 GCA_031284065.1 Prevotellaceae bacterium | reverse complement strand
TAAAAGTATATTTGCTGTCGCTACATTTTCCTCGCTGCGATGGCGTGATTTAAAATTTTTGCGTATATTTGTCCAACTTTTTAATACAATTACTATGCGTTACAAATACATCCTTTTTTTGGTTCTGCTTGCCGGCGCGGTTGCCGCCAGCGCACAGGACAACCGGACAGAGGTAGACCCTCAGGTGCAAGCCGCCGCCTCAAAGGAGAAAGCGCTTAAGCGCAAGGTGGCCATTGCGCGTTTTTCAAACGAAACTCAGTACGGCAAGGGGATTTTCTACGACAAGGAGAATGACCCGATGGCCAAGCAAGCTTTGGATATCTTATCGACAAGGCTGGCCTCTACCGGAAAATTCCTGCTGCTTGAGCGTAGCGACCTCGACAAGGCGCTGGGCGAGGCGCAAGGCTCCAATGCTGATTACAAAAAGATAGGCGCCGACTATATCATCATTGGCTCCATCACCCAGTTTGGCCGTAAAAACACGGGGGATGTGGGGGTGTTCTCAAACGCCAAGACCCAACTTGTGGAGGCTGCGGTGAGCCTGCGCCTTATTGACGTGTCAACGGGTCAAATTATCTACTCGGAAGAGGCAAAGGGCAGCGCGGAAATGAAGTCCAAAACCACCATGGGGGTGGGCGGCACCGCCGATTTTGACGCTACGCTTAGCGATAAAGCCATTTCCGCAGCTATATCCCAGCTCACCGAAAACATTATCAATAACTGCTTGGACAGGCCGTGGAAAGCTTACTTCCTGACCATAGACGAGGGTACTATCTACATCTCCGGCGGAAAAAGTCAGGGTATCAACGTTGACGACGTTTTCACCGTAAAGGAAAAGGGCAAATCGGTAAAGAATCCGCAGACAGGAATGACGGTGGAGCTTCCGGGAAAAGTTGTTGGCAAAATCAAAATTACGCTAACCGGAGGAGATTCGGCAGAGGCGGAGGTTGCAGTTGTCGAGTTTATTGAGGGAAGAATCGACGAGGATAAGCTCGCAAATTATTACATAGTAGAAAATAAATAAAAAAGGTATGAAAGCAAAATCTTTATTTATTGCCCTGCTGCTCGCATCCCTTGCGGGCTGTAAAGTGGGCAACGTTACGCACGCCGGCGGCGTGGATAACTTGTCGTATCTGCAACTTCTGCAAGGCGGCAGCACAAAGTACAGCGAAGGCGTGGAGGTATTTGTGGATGACAGTCCTGCATTTGCTGCCAAGGTTGACAAAATTGAAAAGCTGAAGGTTCGCGGAAATGTTTACGCAATTAAGCAAGGGACTCGCCATGTAAAAGTAGTGCATGAGGGTAAAACGCTTTACGAAAAGGATATATTTGTAGGAAATCAAGAAACTAAAAAAATAACACTGCCATGAAAAAAGTATTGATAGTAACTGCTGTGTGCGCTACGCTCTTGTCCGGCTGCGCACCCGCAACGCTTTACAGCTGGGGCCGCTACCAAGCCGCCGCGTACAGCTACACCAAAAACAACACGGACGAAGACGCGACAAAGCTGGGCGAGGCGTACCAGTATGTCGTCAGCCACCCCGGAGGGATACGCCAAGTGGTTCCTCCCGGCATTTACGCCGACTATGGCTACCTGCTCTTCAGGCAGGGCAAAACAAAAGAAGCCCTCGACTACCTGAAAATGGAGATAGGGCTATACCCTGAATCAACCGTATTTATTGGACGTATAATAAAACAACTTGAGAAATGAAAAAGATATTTTACGTATTGCTTTGCGCAACGATGCTGTCGTCGTGCGCTTCACTCACAAGAGTCTCGGTTTACCCGAAGATGTACGAAGAGCGCCCTCTGGCTATCGCCGTCATGCCCCCCATTAATAAAACCAACAACGTAGAGTCGAAAGAATTTTTGTATATCACCCTGCCGCAGTCGCTTTGCGAAAGGGGTTACTACGTTCTGTCTCCTTTCCTGAGCATGGAGCTGTTCCGGTCGGAAAGCGCCTACGACGCGGAGCTGTTTGAAGAAAGTCCGCTCACCAGATTTCAGGAAATACTCGGCGCCGACGCCGTGCTGTTTACCACCATTCACAGCTGGGAAAAAAATGCGCTGCTGAGTACCGTTACCGTTTCGATTGAGTACAAGCTTCGCTCCACCAAAACGAACGAAACAATATTTCACCGTAAGGGAACTATAGTGTACGACGCCTCTGTAAAGGTAAGCGGAGGCGGGTTGGCCGGAGCGCTCGTCGGGATGGCCGCCTCGGCCATCAGCACCGCCACTACGGATTACGTAAAGGTGGCGAGCGCCTGCAACAACGCTGCGCTGGCAGATATACCGGAGGGGAAATACAGCCCGAACTACGACAAAGATAAGGAGGTGAGGGCAGAGCCTAAGGAGTTTAGAAAAACCATCAAGTAGTAACATGGGCAAGTTTCTCACGAAGTAACTTCTCCATAAAAACAAAAGATATAATACCCAGCTGAGCAACACCGCATCCCTCCCGTAGGGGTGGTGTATTGCTCGGTAGAAAATATCGCCCTCCTCCCCCTTATAACCTTACATTTCGTAGGAATGTAACCCGAATAATTGCGGGCTCATTCCTAACGGGATGTGCTGTGTAGGGGTATTTACAATCTCTACCGAGCAATACATTCCTAAGACTTTGTTGCAACGAGAGCACATTGCTAACTCATGTTACGCAGCCCTCGAAGGAAAAACATGCAGCAATTGGCTTCGCCGAGTTTCCGCTTCCCCGTAGGGGAAACGAGGACAATTGTAATTCATCAAAAAATTATAAACCTGCATAACATGAGCTATTATTCGTTGCAACAAAGTCCATTCCTAACGGGATGTGGTGCGCCCGATTCGGTAGTGATATTCATAAAAACAATCCACGCATGAAAACATATCGCAAAACGCTGACTTTTGAGCTGCCGCGCCGTCGGCAGCTCGTTAACATTACGGGGCAGGTGGAGGAGTGCCTGCGCGAAAGCGGCATAAAGGAAGGGCTGCTGCTGTGCAACGCAATGCACATTACCGCCAGCGTATTCATCAACGACGACGAGGCGGGGCTGCACCACGATTTTGAGGTGTGGCTCGAAAAGCTTGCGCCCGAAAAACCATACTCACAGTACCGCCACAACGGTGCAGAGGACAACGCCGACGCGCACATCAAGCGCACCGTCATGGGGCGCGAGGTGGTGGTGGCGGTTACCGGCGGCAAGCTGGACTTCGGCACGTGGGAGCAGATTTTTTACGGCGAGTTCGACGGCATGCGCCCAAAGCGCGTGCTGGTGAAAATTATTGGCGAATGAAGGAAAAGGACGAATATCCGGCTACGGTGGCGTGGACGGACATGGGCGTTGTGGATTACCGCGAAGCGTGGCAGGTGCAGGAGAATCTGCTGAACAGCCTGAAGGAGGAGAAGCCGGAGGGCAAGGCGGGCTACCTCCTGCTGGTGGAGCATCCGCACGTATATACGCTGGGGCGAAACGGAAAGCCGGGTAACATGCTGGCAAACGCTGCGCAGCTACAGGCGCACCATGCGGAGCTTGTCAGGGTAAACAGGGGCGGGGATATTACCTACCACGGGCCCGGGCAGCTGGTGGCGTACCCCATAGTGCGGTTAGACCGCCTGGGGGTAGGCGTGCGGGAGTACGTGCACCGGCTGGAGGAGGTGGTAATTCGCACCGTAGGCGCATACGGGCTGGCGGGAGAACGCATGGACAAGGCAACGGGGGTGTGGCTGGCGACCGGCACGCCGAACGCCGGAAAAATATGCGCCGTTGGGGTCAGGTGCTCGCACGCTATCACCATGCACGGCTTCGCGCTAAACGTAAGCACAGACCTGACCTACTTTACCTTCATCAACCCGTGCGGGTTTGCGGACAAAGGGGTTACGTCGCTGGAAAAAGAAACCGG
>JAITAP010000111.1 GCA_031284065.1 Prevotellaceae bacterium | reverse complement strand
AAAAAAAATTGGTGGACAAATTATTCATTTTTCATTTTTCGCACAAAATGCTACAAGCCTACGCATACCTTCGCAAGTTCTTCTGCACACATTTTGACGGCTTTGCCGACAAGAGGAGGCGGAGTGGGTGCGTACACGTAGTACACACACACACACACACACACACACACACACACACACACACACACACACACACACACACACACACACACACTGCTCAAGTAGTTACGCGCGCGTTAAGATAGTAAATATCTTTTTTGCGGCAAATACTTTCCACCTTTCTTTTCACACATTTTATTTTTCTGTTCGCCATTCCCCCATACACGCTACGCGCTTCCGCGCCGTAAGCACAGGCAAGCTGCGCCTGCGCATACGGCGCGGAAGCGTTTTCTGACCTCTCCCCCATTCCGTGCCTGTACCTTACCTATACCTTGAAATTTCCCTGTACTTCGCCAATAATGTAGTAATTAGTTTTTCAATCTTTAAAAAGAAGTGGTATGAAAAAAAGTAAACTTGTTCAAAGAAAAGCAAGCCCTGCGGCGCTACGGCAAGTAGCCTGCGGCGGGGCGAAGAGAGGCGTTTGCCTGCTGATGGCGACGCTGATGACGATGATGATAGCGCCCGCCTCGCTGTGGGCGCAGGAGCTCAACATTTCCGGCACGGTGCGCGATAGCAAAAACGACCCGCTGGCAGGCGTGAGCGTAGTGGTGAAAGGCACCACGCGCGGAGTTGCCACCGATGCAAGCGGCAGCTACGACATTCAGGCGTCGGCAGACGCTACGCTCGTGTTCTCCTTTATGGGGATGGGCACAAAGGAAGAGCCGGTGAACGGAAGAGGACGCATTGACGTGATACTAAGCGAAGACAACAAGGCGCTGGACGAGGTTGTGGTGATTGGCTACGGCGTGCAGCGACGCAGCGACGTAACAGGAGCTACCGCGTTAATTACCTCCAAAGACCTCACCGCAAAACCCGTGTCTAACGCCTTTGAAGCCATGCAGGGCAAACTTGCCGGCGTGGATATAACCTCAACACAACGCCCGGGAGAAATAGGCGACATTCGCATTCGCGGCAACCGGTCGCTCAACGCCACCAACGAGCCTTTGTACGTGGTGGACGGCGTGGTGCTCTCCTCAGGCGGTATTGAAGCTCTTAACCCCCGCGATATTGAGAGCATCAACATCCTCAAGGATGCCTCCTCGACCGCCATCTATGGGTCGCGCGGCGCAAACGGCGTGGTGCTCGTTACCACCAAGCGCGGAACACCGGGCACGCTACGCCTCAACTACTCGGGCACGGTTACCATCGAAAACCTTGTGGACGTAGCACCCGTAATGAACGCCGCCGATTATATCACGTGGCGCCGTTGGGCTTACTACAACTCCAATCCCAACTTGTACACGCCCGGCGACCAGCCCACAAAGGATCAAGATGAAGCATTTTTCAACGAAAACTCTCAAGCGCAGGCAAACGTAATGAAAGGTTGGGAAAGCGGCACGTGGAATCCCTCCGCTGTAACCAACACCGACTGGACGGGCATGGTAACGCAAACCGGCATTACGCAGGAGCATACCGTGAGCGCCAGCGGCGGCGACGAAAAAATGTCTTCGTTTATTTCGCTGGGCTACCTCAACAACACCGGCACGCAGAAAGGGCAGGAGTTTGAGCGCTACAACCTATCGACCAGTACGGATTTGAAGCCCGTGAAGTGGTTTAATATGGGCGGCGCCATCAACGCCTCGTGGAGCGAGCAGCGCTACGGATACTCCACAGAGGGGCAATCCACTACCACCGGCGCCGCCAACGATATTTACGGGCAGGCGCGAAAAATCCCCAACTTTATGGTACCTTTCGACGATAACGGCGAGCCGTACATGTCGCTGGGCGGCTCACCCACCATATACACCATTTATGAGGAGTGGAACAAATCGACCGACAATCGTCAGCGGCTGCGCGCGCTGGGCAGCTTTTACGCCGCGCTCGACTTTGGCGAAATCTGGTCGCCGCTACAAGGCTTGAAGTTCAAAAGCAACTTTGGGCCGGACTTTAGCTACCTGCGGCGTGGCGTTTACATTCCACAAGAGTCGGCGGCACGGCAAGGCAGCCCAAGCCGCGCACGGTGGATATACGAGCGGAACTTCTCGTGGGTGCTGGATAACATGCTTAGCTACTCCAAAACCCTGCTCGACGACCATAAGGTGGACGTTACGCTGCTGCAATCGGCCTCCAAGTATGACTTTGAAAACGCCAGTATGCTCGAAAACAACGTTCCAAAGGACAGCTACCTGTGGAACAACATGGGCGCTGTGGACATTACCAGCTCCGACGCCGCCGCCTCAATAGGCACAAATCTTACGCAGTCGGCAATGGCGTCGTACATGGGGCGGCTAAACTACTCGTTTAAGGATCGCTACCTGCTCACCGTATCGGGGCGCTACGACGGCTCGTCGGTGCTCTCCGAAGGGCACAAGTGGGCATTCTTTCCCAGCGCTGCGCTGGGTTGGCGCATAGACCAAGAGTCGTTTATGCAAAACGTGGGCTGGGTGTCGGCGCTGAAGCTTCGCTTAGGCGTAGGCGTAACAGGAAACTCTGCCATAGATCCATACGCCACGCTGGGCAGCATAAGCTCGTACTACGTGCCTTTTGGCGGACAGCCGAATGCTTTGATGTACGTTACCAACGAGCCTTACTATACTTCTGACCAAGTGGACATGGCAAACCCTGCGCTGGAATGGGAGAAAACGACGCAGTACAACCTCGGCGTTGATTTCAGCCTGCTCAAGGGACGCATTGGCGGTGCAATAGATATCTATGCCTCAAACACCAACGACCTGATAATGCCAATGAAAATACCTACGCTGACGGGCTACTCACAGACGCTTGCCAACGTGGGCAAAACCCAAAATAAAGGCGTTGAGGTATCGCTCAACTTGATACCCGTAAAAGTCAACGATTTTACGTGGGCTTCCACGCTCAATGCAGCGTACCAGAAAGACGAAATAGTGGAGCTGGCAAATGGTAAAAACGATATGCCCGACAATTCGTGGTTTATAGGACAACCCATTAACGTTTGGTATGGCTACGCCAACGCCGGGCTCTGGCAGGAAAGCGACGCCGACGAAATGGCAAAGTTCAACGCCAAAGGCGAAAAATTTACGCCGGGCAACGTTCGCCCTGTTGAGCAAAAGGTTGATAGCATTATTAACGCCGACGACCGCGTGGTGCTGGGGCAGAAAAATCCGACTTGGACGTTTGGCTGGACAAATACTTTCTCGTACAAGGGTATTGAGCTCTCCGTAGAGCTATACGGACGTATGGGCTACACCATATCCTCCGCCGAAGGACAGCTGGGCATGGGGCAGCAACGGCAAATTGACTATTGGCGACCCGACAATACCGGCGCCGAATGGCAAAAACCTATCTACAGCACTGCGGGGGGAGACCCCTACTCGGGGCTGCTCGGGTTTAAGGAAGCCTCGTTCCTGAAAGTCAGAAACATTTCGCTGGGGTACTGGCTACCCTCAAGCATTGGCAAAACACTCGGCATCAGTACGCTCAAGGTTTACGCGCAGCTGCGCAACCCGGGTACCATCTACTCATCGGTGGACTTTATGTATCTCGACCTTGAGGCAATGTACTACAACCGTGGCGTGACGCTCGGAATTGAAATTGGTTTTTAGTGTAATTTAACTTTTATTTACTATTATAATAATATGAAAAGGAATATATATATCTTGCTTTACGTAGCAGCTTTGTCGCTTGCTACGCTTTCGTGTAGCGACGATTTTCTCTACGAGGAAAAAACCAACGCCTACACTACGCAGTATTTTGAAACGGAGGAAGGGCTTACTTCGCTGGCAACAGCGCTGTACGCCAACATTCGCTGGCACTCCGGCTACGAGTGGGCTTACGGCATTACGCTGTACGGCACCGACGAATTTACCAACGGTGCAGATTTGACCAACGAGCCGTGGAACACCTACGACAACCGCCTCAACCCGGCACACGCTACGGTGGAAACCGGCGCTGCAAATAAAAACGTTAGCGGCCCAGAGGAGCTGTGGAACCAAATGTACTACGGCATTTCGAGCGCCAACCTGATTATTGACAAAAGCAGCAAAATTGCCGACGAGGATGTGCGCAACAAATGCTTAGGCGAGGCGTACTTTCTGCGCGGATACAACTACTACCGCCTGTTTGCGCAGTATGGCGGCGTGGTGCTCCAGACCAAGCCCGCCGAAGGTGTGGTGCGCAACTTTACGCGCTCCTCAGCAGAAGAAACCCTCAACTTAGTCATTGCCGACTTGCAGCAAGCCTACGACTTGCTGCCTACCGAAAAGTGGCGCGGCGTTGGCTCGTGGACAAAGTACACCGCCGCGCACTTCCTCGCCAAAGCGCTTCTATTCCGCTGTTCGGAGCGCAACAGCAGCTGGAACGCGACGTACATTGACGCCGATTTGGTGAAGTGCATTGAGCTCTGCGACGAGGTGATTGCCGCCTGCCCTCTTGCTTCCGACTACTGGGATTTGTTTGCCCGCTGGACGGGCGTGGACTGCCCCAACGAAGGGCTGCCGGAAATCCTGATGTCCATACAGCACAACAACGATGCCACCACTACCGGACGCTTCGGCAACCGAACTCACTCCTACTTCACGCCACAGTTCAATACATTCAGCGCCGGATGGGTTAGTAGAGGAGCATTTTTTGGTGGCAATGACTACCAGCGCTGCCGTCCTACCGAGTACAACTACTCTACGTACGACAACGTGAACGATGCCCGCCTGTGGAAATCATTTCGCACAGTGTACGGTGTAAACAATATTCGAGATGCTTCTTTGACCGCCTCCTTTGGCGATAGCGCCGTAGCGCTGGGCGATATAGGTATTGTCTTTATTCTGAATAAAAAGAACGATAGCCGCTTCGATAGCAAGCCCTACGGCGAATTTGGCAAACCTGATAAAAGTAAGTTTATTCACCCTGAAACCGGCAAATGGGTGCCCTGCGCGTTTCCGCTGTTCCTAAGCGGGCAGTATGCACTTACTACCTACGGCACATTGGGCGACATCAGCAAATCGAACGTCTTTTGCGGGTTGAATAAAACGCAGGCAGGATCCCGCACGGGCGAAAGCGGAGACAGTCATCGCGATGTGACGCTGGCGCGTAGCGGCGAAACATACCTTGTGAAAGCGGAGGCACAAGTACGGCAAGGCAAATATACCGACGCGCTGGCTACTGTAAACATCCTGCGCGAACGTGGGCAATGGAAAGCAGGCGAAGCCAGAAATTTGTATGTGGACGGCTCTATCGGGTTCATCAACAACTCGCTATACACAAGTAACAGCTCTTACAACAAGAATAGCGCAACTTTCAACTATCAAACATGGTTTACGAACTCACATCCCGGCTACCCCTTGAAAGATGCCGCCAACAATGAGTACTTGTGCAAGAGCAGCTACTACCTCTCCACCGGTATTCAGGAAACAACGGACGCATCCAACTTGCAGGTTGCAATGGGTAACTTGCCGCCGGAAGATGAGGCTATCCTCACGGCGCTTGGCGTGTCAGGCGAGCGCGAACGTATGCTTCACTTTATTCTCAACGAGCGTACCCGCGAGCTTAACGGCGAGTGGAATCGTTGGGAAGAATTGAGCCGTACCGGTACGCTAATCCAACGCGCAAAAGCGTTCAACCCGGAGGCGAAACAAAACATTGCCGAAAAGCACACCCTACGCCCCATTCCGCAGACTTTCATCGACGGGCTGACGCAGGAGGATGGTTCTCCGCTTACCCCGACGCAAAAAGCAGCGTTGCAAAATCCGGGCTACTAACTTTTGTAGCTACGAATATGATTGTAGAGGCAGGGCATAGCCCTGCCTCTACTCATTATATAAAGCCTAATAAATATTTTCAATTATGGCAATTAGAAACGGATGAGAATTGTGATTACATGGGAAGTTTGCGCCACAAAACCTCATTTTCACCTAATTCAAACAACAAAACGACCTCAGTAGCGGGTGCAGTATAACACAGCCCTCGACCTCATTACCTCATTTAATCGCAGCGTAATGAGGTTGGAGGAGGGAGAAATTTACAATGCCTCTGCTACTGAGGTTGTTTTGTTATGAAAATGCGGTGAGAATGAGGTTTTATCTCCGCCCGCTGAGGGGGCTAAACCTGCCCTCACCTCATCATCTCCACGCTTCTTTTTACAAACTTGTCGAGCGCCTCTCCGGTCAGCCGGTTGTTGGCGAGCAGGGCGAGGTCGAGCAGCTGTTTTGCCAGCCGGTTTTGCTTGCCGTACTG
>JAITAP010000033.1 GCA_031284065.1 Prevotellaceae bacterium | reverse complement strand
TTTAATGTTGGACTCTTTGAAATTAGTTCGTTTATAATAATCTCTTTGCTACTTTGCGCTAATAGTAAGCCCGAATATAGCATGACTAATGTAAATAAGTGAATCTTTTTCATGATATTTTACCTTTTTATTTCGATTAAACTTCCTTTTGAATTTGTTTTGTGAATATAATAATCTGTACAATCATCATTGATTGTTTCATATACTTCTCGAAAACAACATTTATTGTTTGGTACAATTCTAATTGATGTAACTATAGGCTATGCTACTTCAAAATACGTAAAAGACGCCCCTATTATCACTACCTTTTCCATTTATAATCACCCAGCTGCGTGGGCAAGCAGCGCCCGCTCGTGCTGTGGATTTATCAAGTCCGTCAGGCGGGTGCGAAAAAGTTCGCGATGGTCATCTTTGGGTAATTTTCTATCATTTCTTTCCGGTTTTTTATGATGCCGCAAAGGTACAAAAATCGGTTAATACTACTCACCCTTTTCGCAATTATTTTATTGACATCCTGTAGAATAAATCGTTTACAAGGAGAGACTATTTATATAGCTTCCAATAAGTAGCTACAATGGTTACGGCACGAAAGCCATCTAAAGTCCCGCAGGGACGACACTTTGGGAGTGGTAACAGGCATCGTCCCTATCCCGCAGCCCGTCATCCCGAGCGAAGTCGAGGGATCTCCCACCCTACTACCGGCAACCCTCACACGGCAAAATCGCAGCCCGCCAAGTCCGCCGCCGGTAACATGCGCTGCTCGCCCGTCCGCAGGTTTTTGACGGATACCTTTTGCTGCGCCATCTCCTCTTCTCCGGCAATCACCACGTAAGGGATACCGCGCCGGTTGGCGTACTCAAGCTGCTTTTGGAGCTTCTTGCGGTCGGGGTAAATCTCTACGCTCACCCCATTTTTGCGCAGCGGCGCGGCAAGGGCAATGGCGTACGCCTCCTCGCGCTCGCCAAGGTTGGTAAACATTACCCGCGTGCCCACCTGCACGCTTTCGGGGAAGAGGCTGAGCTGCGTCATTACGTCGTAAATGCGGTCGGCGCCAAAGGATATGCCCACGCCGGATACATTGGGCAGACCAAATATTCCGGTAAGGTTGTCGTATCGCCCTCCGCCGGTGATGCTGCCCATCTCCACGCCGTTGGCTTTGACCTCGAAGATTGCGCCCGTGTAGTAGCTCAGCCCCCGCGCCAGCGACAAGTCGAGCTCAACGCTGCACGCCAGCTGAAGCGGCTGTAAGTAGCCGAGTATGGCGCTAAGCTCCTGTATGCCCGCCATGCCAGCCGCAGAGGACGACAGGAGGCGGCTCAGCGTTTGCAGCTTTTCCTCCGGCGCTCCGGTCAGCGTGAGCGCCGGCTCCAGCCGCGCAATAGCTTCGTCCGAAATGCCCTGCCCGCTCAGCTCCTGCTTCACCTTGTCCAAGCCTATTTTTTCGATTTTGTCAATGGCTACCGTTACTTCCGTCAGCTTGTCGCCTGCGCCCATGAACTCCGCTATGCCGCTCAGCACTTTCCGGTTGTTAATTTTTAGCGTTACCGCAATCCCCAGCTTTTGGTAAACCGCATCCACCACCTGCACCAGCTCTACCTCGTTGAGCAGCGCGGCAGAGCCGATAATATCCACATCGCACTGGTAAAATTCGCGGTAGCGCCCCTTTTGCGGCCTGTCTGCCCGCCACACGGGCTGTATCTGGTAGCGGCGAAACGGGAAGGCAATGTCGCCCTGATGCTGCGCCACGTACCGCGCAAAAGGCACGGTGAGGTCGTATCGCAGCCCTTTTTCGCACGCTTTGAGCGACGCGGCGGCAGGGCTTGCGAGGTCTTCGGGCGTGAGCTTGGCAAAGGCGTTGCCGGAGTTGAGAATTTTGAACAGCAGCTTATCGCCCTCCTCGCCGTACTTGCCGAGCAGGGTTGAGAGATTCTCCATAGCGGGCGTTTCCAGCGGCTGAAAGCCGAATGTTTTGAAGACGCTCTTAATAGCGTCGAAAATGTAGGCGCGCTTAGCCGTTTCCGCAGGCGAAAAATCGCGCGTACCGGAGGGAATAGATGGTTTAGCCATGTTGCTTCGTAATTTTAGTTTCTACTGGTAGTATTTACGTGAAAATTTCTAATTCCTAATTAAAACGGGTACCCTATAGCCAGAAAGAACGAGTTTGCTCCGCCTGCAAACCAATCCGTTGGCGCAATAAAGTAAGCGCCGTCGCCGGTAGGGTCGTGCAGCCTGATACCGTAGTCTGCCCTTGCAATCAGCACGCTAAAGTTAAACCTCAGGCCAACTCCCCAAGAAATTGCCACCTGCTTCGGAAAATCCTGTAGCGAAAAGCGCGCGCCCTCGCGGGAGTCTTCGCCGCGAATAGCCCAAATGTTTCCGGCGTCGGCAAAAACTGCGCCCTCCATCTTCCAGAGGAGCTTGAAGCGGTACTCGGCGTTGACCTCCAGCCGCATGTCTGCAAGGCTGTTGAAGAGGTCGCTGCTTTCGCTGTAGGAGCCGGGGCCAAGCGTTCGTATCTGCCACCCCCGCAGGCTGTTTGCGCCGCCGCAGTAGTACATCTTGTCAAACGGCAGCGCGAGGGAGTTTCCGTAAGCCAACCCCACGCCCGCCAACGCCCGAAAGGCAACGGACGATACCGTGCTGAACACCTTGAGGTAGGTGTACGTGGCGTCGAACTTGGCAAACTGCGCAAACTGCGTGCCTCCCACCTCGTAGGCAGCGCGTCGCACCTCGCCGGCGGGCTGGGGAGTAGCGTCAAAAAGCTTGTACCCAATCCACAGCAGGTTTCCCTTGAGCTCCGTATCAAGGCGCAGGTAGCGCCGCTCCCGGCCGCTCACGCTGCGCGAGTTGTAAATTGCCGATACGGAAGAACCAAGTAAAAAAGCGTCCTGATAAGAGTTAAGCATGTAGGGATTGTTGCGTATCCTGTCCTCAAAGGAGGAGGCTATACTCATAATTTTGACGATATTCATGTCCACCGGGTTGAATATGTAAATCATGTTGTCCAAGTTTCGCCACGAGTAGCCAAATGTTATATCGGCAAGGGCTCGCGTGTAGTCGGGTCGCTGCTGAAAGTTTCCCGAAATCGCAATCTGCGTGCGCGGGCTATAAATACTGCGGTAAAAGTCAAAGTAGAGCGGAAAAAGTATGCTGGGCGTGTTGAGCGAAACGGAAGCCCCCAGCTCGTATGAGTTTTCGGGCGCAGCGTTGGCGTCGAGCTTCACCTTTTGGAATACTCCGCTAAGGTTAAGATCCAGTATCTCTGCGCCGCGAAACAGATTTTTGTGCTGGTGGTGGGCGGTAAGCGAAGCCCCAAACAGCCAGTTGTCGCTAAGCGAAACCTCGCCGCCGTACTCGTAGCTCTGCCGCATGGAGGGCAGCAAGGTAATCACGCCGCGCAGCGGACGGGGCAACGTGTCGGCGTACGACGAATCAACCGGCAGCTCGCTGAAGCGAACGTCCACAGTTTTGAAAAGCCGCAGGTTGGCAAGGTTGCGGTAGGTCTGGTTAACCTCCTGCACGTTGTACAGGCTGTCGATTTTCACCCTGCTATTCATGTCAATAAGCTCCGGCCGAAGGTTGGGGAGTTTACCGTCGCCAACGCAGCTTTTGCAAAGCATCTCAAAAGATTGGCGGCGAATGGTATCCCACCCGGCAGCGGCGCTCGCGGTATCCACCGGCGCTCTGCGGGGAGGATTTTCCAAAATCACCGACAAGCTCTGCACGTAAAATTGGCGATGCCTGCCGGTCGGGTTGTCCGGCGACGGCTGCTCGTTGGCCACCAAAACGGTCAGCGCAACCTCGTGGTTCCCTGCGGTAGTGTCTGCGCGGTAGGTTACGTCGCTGTCGTAGAAGTTGTAGTAGCCGCAGGTGCGCATGCAGGTGGAAATGCGGGCGCTCTCCTTCCTCAGCAGCTCTCCGTCGAATATATCGCCCACATTAACAAGCCGCGCGTTGGGGTCCGCAATATCCGACGTATCTACCCCTTTATCCGCAATATCGTACGCAATGCTGCGAATACGGTAGGGCTCCGGCAGCTTCACCGTGTAGGCCACCTTAGCCTTGCGCTTGCCGTAGGCAATCGTCGCCTCTGCCGTAGAGCCGTAGTAGCCTCTATAGCTCACGTACTGCTCCATGCGCTGCGCCGTAGTAGCCACAAGAGCGCTGTCAAGGATAATGGGAGGCTCGCCGGCGCTACGCAGCATCCGGTTGAAAAAATTATCCTTTTCCGAAGCCATGTTGTAAAACATCAGGTATAGCGGCACCGTTCTAAAAATCGTTGTATTGGGCTGCTGCCGGATGAGCGGTTCAATATCCTCTTTTCCAATCCCCGCCCCCTCTATTTTGAGGCTGCCTTTGGTCAGCAGGTACTCGCCCTGCGGAACATGCTTCGTTGTGGAGCACGACGCAAGCGCAAACCCCGACAGCGTTAGCAGGAAAATTCTATAAAAAGTACGTTGTATTAATGGTAGTGCCGACAAGTCTATTAGCATCTAAGTTAACCTAACAATTCAAAAAAAAATAGCGGCAGCATCCCACCGATATTTTGCTCGACAAAGATAAAAATACAAATTGTACCTACCTACCTTTTTGCAAAAAATAATTTAATTTTCTGGCCATAATTATGTAGCTTTGCAGCATGATTAGCAAGTCTGCCATAAGCCTCATCGCCTCGCTGGAGCACAAAAAGTACCGCGACGAGCGGGGGCTGTTCGTTGCCGAGGGGGTTAAGCTGGTGCGCGAGCTCCGCGCACGGCTCAAGCCCTACGCCATCTTTGCCACCGAAGCGGCCATTGCTGCGGGTGGCAGCGAAGCGGTGTCGCTGTCCGAAGCCGAGATGAAGAAAATCAGCTTTCTGAAAACGCCTTCGCCCATGCTTGGGGTTTTCTACATTCCGCACAACGCCTCCCCCGCCCCTCTCCCTCACGCCGACAAGCTAACGCTGGCGCTGGACGGCGTGCAGGACCCGGGAAACGTTGGCGCTATCATCAGGCTGTGCGGATGGTTTGGCGTAGATACGCTGGTATGCTCGCCCGACGTTGCCGACTGCTACAGCCCCAAAGTAGTGCAAGCCTCTATGGGAGCCATTGCGCACGTGGCGGTACGCTACGCCGGCCTGCCCGATTTTCTGCAAGCGGCAAAGGCAAGCGGCATACCGGTGTACGGCACATTTCTGGAGGGAAAAAATATTTACAGCAAACCGCTGAACGCCCGCTGCGTGGTGGTAATGGGGAGCGAAGGCAAGGGTATTTCGCCCGAAGCGGCGCAGCACGTTTCGCAGAAGCTCTACATACCGTCCTTTTCCGCCAACAGCGGCGTAGAATCGCTAAACGTAGCAACAGCGTCGGCAATTGTATGCTCGGAATTTAGGAGAAGGGCAACGGACAACGTGAAATAAATCAAAAAAGTTGCCGCAGCGTTCGCTAATTTTGTTTTTCACAGAAAAAGCGCTATCTTTGTCCCACCACATGCGGATATGGCGTAATTGGTAGCCGCGTCAGACTTAGGATCTGGTGCCGGAAGGCGTGGGGGTTCGAGTCCCTTTATCCGCACAACCAACAAAATCCAAGCAACAGCAAGCCTCGCAGCAATGCGGGGCTTTTTTTGCGCGTCCATTTTTACTCATAAAACGTGTATATTTGCTCGCAGATTTGTCGTAACTACGTCATTAAAATTCTTGCCCTGACTTTCAAAATATGGGCGCTTTGCGACAACAGAGAAATAGGATGGCGCAATATTCTTTTTGGAAAAAGAAATACCAGCAAGCTTATTCGGCAGTCCCCCCCCCCAAAAAAAAAGCGCACTTTGATGACTTTAGCGAGCGGCAAGTAAAAGAAATACCGCATAAAATCAACAGCAGCCCCAGAGAAAACTTAAAGTTTTATTCACCGAAAGAAATTTTTTTCCGATATTTGCATGATTTAAAGTTGCTTTGAGATGTTGAATCGACACATAGAAATATTCAAACATGGGAAAACTTAAAAGGCATAAGGAGTTGAAATCCTGTAATATGGAAAACTCCAAGTCAAAACGCAATTTTTATTTGCCGGTAATTTGCATCTGTTTGGCAGGTATTTGTAAATTATCATTCGTATGCGCAAATCCCGTCAGGGAAAATGCCGGAGAGATTAAACCCGTTATTATGTACTATGACAGCGCTCAACAGGTTGGCAAGTTGGAATTTCAGCTGGTTGACGGCAGCCGTATAAAAGACCGGAACGGCGCAGAATGGGAACTGTCTGTAAGTACCGCTTCCGTAGAAAGACAACCGGATGCGCAGGATTATCAATTAACATGGAAACTCCTGAACGGAGAAGCGCAGAATGTAGCCGCAGGAGTTGACATCCGTTTCAGTCAGTGGACAGGCAACGAATTTGTATTTGTTCCGGCGATTGTGTACGACGGTAACCGGTTTGCCGTGAAAAAGATGAGCTATCCGCCTTTCTGGTACGACAAAAGTGAATGGCGTATCGACATGCCTACCACAACTACAGGTCTTCCGGCGTTAAATGAGGATTCTAAACACAGAATTGAAATCAATACCGGTAACGCAAGCACACCTTTAATGGCTTTCCATTCTCCCGAAAAACAGCAGGGATGGATATTATTGACTACCCAAGGCAGCCGGTTCGGAAATCATGGCATGTATATCGAAGAATTTCAGGAGCAATCGGAAGCGAAATTTTCCCTCACAGCGCCCGACGTACGGGAATTTACTGCTGTTCCGTCCTCCGGCAGCAACAGTAATGCTTCTGTTGTCGGCAAATGGGAAGTTGGCGACACGCTTACAATCCGCTTTCGCCTTTACTCGTTCAAATCCGGGGCAATAAAAGACATGCTGAAACGGTTTTACGAAGTACGGAAAGAACTTAATCCTTACGAACGTAAAGAAGTATTGCCGTTCAGCGAGGCAGGCAAGCTGCTCAGTAACCTTTTTCTGCACGACCGCTGGGACAAAAACATAGATATGTTCTGTTTGAGCAAGCCCGGAAGCGGCACGCAATGGTGTTTTATCTGGCAGCTTG
This sequence comes from Prevotellaceae bacterium, assembly GCA_031284065.1. Classification (GTDB taxonomy): domain Bacteria; phylum Bacteroidota; class Bacteroidia; order Bacteroidales; family UBA932; genus JAITMY01. The sequence goes on along the minus strand of JAITAP010000033.1, from coordinate 1,858 downwards.
GCTGGGTGGGCGGCGGACAGTGTACGCTGCCTTTGATGATGCAGGGTTCGGAAGAGTTGCGACGTAATGCAATTAAAAATCTGGATGCCATATTCTCGAAATCTCAGGCTCCTTCCGGATTTTTCAACGCTTACGGCAATGGCGTCGAATTTACAGGTTTTGGTTACTTCAATGCCCTTAAAAATAACGAAACGCTTGTCCGTTCGCAGGGCGACTGGCTCTATATGGCTCAACGTCAATTTGACGAAATGGAATCCAAGGGCGACAAAGTCCCGCCTCAGTGGAAATCGGGACTTCAAAAACAGGCGGACGCCTTTGTGCGGCTCTGGAACAAGTACGGGCAATTCGGGCAGTTTGTAGATGTCGTTACCGGCGATATATGTATAGGACGTTCAACGTCAGGAGCTATTGTGTGCGGCGGACTGGCGCTGGCTTCACAGACGTTCCGAACGCCGGAGTATCTTAAAGTAGCCGAAAATGCCGCCGAAAAATACTATAGCGAATATGTCCTGAAAGGATATACCACCGGCGGACCCGGCGAAATTCTTTCGGCTCCCGACAGCGAATCGGCTTTCGGGCTGTTCGAATCGTTTATAACACTCTATGAAGTAACGGGAAACAGAAAATGGCTGGACTATGCATCGGATTTACTGCCTGTGTGTGCCAGCTGGACAGTATCTTACGATTATCAATTTCCTGAAAGTTCGATTATGGGCAAGCTGGACGCCCGTTCATACGGTTCGGTATGGGCAAGCGTATCGAACAAGCACAGCGCTCCGGGGATATGCACATGGTCGGGCGACTGTCTGTTGAAATATTTTCGCGCATCGAACGACAGGCGAGCAATTGAGCTGCTTACGGATATTGCTCACGGAGCGCCGCAGTATATCAGTCGCGCCGACCGTCCCATCGGAAAAATGCCTCCCGGAGGTATATGCGAACGGGTGAATTTAAGCGACTGGGAAGGAAAACGTTCTATTGGCGGAAATATTTTCGGCTCCTGCTCATGGTGCGAAACAGCCGCATTATTAACCGTGACGCAACTTCCCGGAATATACGCGCAGCCCGATGCGGGTTTTTATACGGTATTCGACAATATCAAAGTCGAATTGATTGATTCCGGAAACAAACGGCTACATCTGCGGTTGACTAATCCTACCGGATTTCCGGCAGATGTGAAAGTACTTTCCGAGTCGTCGAAACAAGCTCGACAAACATCTTTCCGGATAAGTTCGGGAAATGTGCAGGTTGTACACCTCAACCCGAACGAATCAAAAGAATTGAAATTAAAATAGGCAGGCTGTGAGTGATGCTCTTCTGATTATTGCGTTTTCGTTATGAAACGTTTGGGGTTGTAATTTCAGCCAACAAATGCAACTTTAAGTAAGAAAAAAACGTTCTTTGAGGGGCATGCTCTCGAAGAACGTTGCGGTACGCTTTACACCCATACGCGGCGCCGCCTGAAGCATCGCCAGCGCGCTGAAAGCACAGCTTTTTTCACACACCCCTATTCTTCATGGAAAAAGGGGTTTATCGAAAATACCAACAAGCTTATTCGGCAGTACATTCCCCCACAAGCGCACTTCGATGACTTTAGTGAGCGGCAAGTAAAAGAAATACCGTATAAAATCAACAGCAGACCCAGAGAAAACTTAAAGTTTTATTCACCGAAAGAAATTTTCTTCCGATATTTACACGATAAAGTTGCATTGAGATGTTGAATCTACAATACAAGTTTCTCGTCGTTTGAGCGAAGAATTTCCAGAATTTTTTCCTCGCCAAGCCCGGTCAACGCTTGTATCTGCTCTAAAGAAAAGCCGCTACGCTTCCCCTTGAGGACAACGTCGGCTAAGCTTTC
>JAITAP010000005.1 GCA_031284065.1 Prevotellaceae bacterium | reverse complement strand
TTGCAGGGTAATGGGGTCGCTCAGTACCGTGTAGGTCTTGGGGTTGAGGGCGTCATTTTCGCCGCCGTTCAACTCGTAGGTGATGTGGAACGTGTCCGCCTCAAAGTTGGCGGTGATTACGGTATCCTGCGTGAGGCTAAAGCTGAGGGTATCGGCGTTGCCAAGGTCAGCGCTGTGGCTTGTCCAGCCGAGAAAGTGGCAACCTTTGATGGGGGTAGCCCTCAGGGTAAACAAAGTGTTTTCGGGGTACAGCCCTGAAAGAGCAGCTCCCGTTACGCTGCCCAGAGCGCCGTTATTTGCCGCTACGCGCAGCAGTACGCCCCCGCCGATTATATGGTCGTTGCTAAAACCTCCCCATACATTAGTAGCGTTCTTGTACTTTTCCACCGAGGACGAGGGAACAATTAAGCTAACGTTACTGAGGTTTATGCCGGCAAAAACATCAGCGCCATAACTAATACTGTCCGGGTTCGTGCTATGGATGGTAACAGAATCCAAGCTGGTGCAATTTTTAAAAGCCTCGTTGCCGATACTCTTTAGCGACTCGGGAAAGGTAACGGAGGTCAAGCCGCGGCAGTAGCGAAAAGCGCAGGCGCCGATACTCGTTAGCGAATCGGGAAAGGTAACGGAGGTCAAGGCGGTGCATTCTTCAAAAGCCCAGGCGCCGATACTCGTTAGCGACTCGGGAAAGGTAACGGAGGTCAAGTTGTAGCAGGAGGTAAAAGTCCAGTCGCCGATACTCGTTAGCGAATCGGGAAAGGTAACGGAGGTCAAGGCGGCGCAGTCTATAAAAGCTCCTATGCCGATACTCGTTACCGACGCGGGAATGGTAACGGAGGTCAAAGCGGTGCATTCTTGAAAAGCGCAGTAGCCGATACTCGTTAGCGACGCGGGAAGGGTAACGGACTCCAATTTGATACATTTGTAAAAAGCCGATCGGCCGATACTCGTTAACGACTCGGGAAAGGTAATGGAAGTCAAGTTGTAGCATTCGCCAAAAGGCCATCCTTCGTCGAGACTCGTTAGCGACGCGGGAAGGGTAACGGAGGTCAAGGCGGTGCAACCGTTAAAAGCAGCGTAGCCGATCCTCGTTACCGACTCGGGAAAGGTAATGGAGGTCACGCCGGTGCAAAAGTAAAAAGCAAAGTCGCCGATACTCGTTACTCCGTCTCCTATCACCACAGTTTTGATTCTCGCCTTATAACCAGACCAAGGAACTGTATTCCCCGGAGTCGGATAATCTGCCATCTTTCCATTTCCGGTAATTTTGGCAATTTCCATGGTTAGGTCGTTACCGGTTCCGGTAAGCGTCCACGAACACTCGCCGGTTATTCCGAAAGCGATGGTATCCACCTGCGCAAGCGCTACGCTGCCGGTAAGAAAAAGGCCCGCCATGAGGCATAATTTTTTGCTTGTTTTCATCTTAAATTAATGAATAATGAACAATGAATAATTAGTAATGAACAATGAATAATGAACAATGAATAATGGCGGGGTATTCCTTTTCTATAGAAAAAGAATACTCCGCCACTCTTGTAAATGCAAAAAAATTTGCTATACCTCGCTGATTCAGGCTCCGTAAACATAGGCTTAAATAAAACAGATAGCAGGCTTCTATAAAGTAAAGAACTTCAAAGGTATAAAAAAATTTTTTCAACACGCAAAATAATGGCGGATTTTTTTTTGCAAATTTACGGGAATTTACGTAAATTACAGGGGCTGAGGGGATTGATGATGAAAAAAAATTTTTTTGGTGGGCGCAATGCGCGTCCCCCCCGTCATTCCGACCGGAGCGCGCGAGGCACGAGCGCGCGTAGCGGAGGAACCTCCCGCCATTTTTGCCGTATAAGCGGCAACAAGGGTTTGGTGGTAAGGTGGGAGGTTCCTCGCTCCGCTCGGAATGACGGAGAAATGGCGGGGAAATGGCGATAAATGGCGATAAATGGCGGGGAAATGGCGGGGAAATGGCGATAAATGGCGGGAATGATAGCGGAATGACGCACGCGCAAAAAAAAGGAATGGCGCACTTTGCAACGCACGCCATTCAAAATTCAAAATTCAAAATTTCTAATTACGTTTTTTATTGCCCTAATGTGCTCCGGCGTAGTGCCGCAGCATCCGCCAACAATATTTGCGCCTGCCGATACTACCTTTCCCACCAGCTCGCCCATCTGCGAAGGCGTTTCGGGGAAAATATCCACGCCATTCACATTTTGCGGCAACCCTGCGTTGGCGTGTACAAGAATAGGCGTTGAGGGAGCGGCAGCCCGCAGCTCCGCAACAATGCGCACCATGCGCTCCAGCCCGTTGCCGCAGTTAGCGCCAATAATATCCGCGCCCGCAGCAATGGCTTTTTGCGCAGCGGCGGCGGGTGCAACGCCCATCATGGTGCGAAATTCGTCCTGTTCGGTCTGGTTAAAAGTGAACGTAGCGATAACCTCAAGTTGGGTATTCTCCCTTACCGCTTTTATGGCAGTACACGCCTCGTCGAGGTCGCTCATGGTTTCGATGCAGGCGGCGTCTGCACCGCCCTTCTCCAGCGCCACAGCTTGCTCCTTAAAGGCATTGTAGAGTTCCTCCTCCGTCACGTCGCCCATCATTAGCATTTTGCCGGTAGGCCCCATAGAGGCAATGACCCACTTGTCTTCGCCTGCCGCACGGCGCGACAGACTCGCCGCAGCTTCGTTAATTTCCGATGCCTTGTCCGCCAAGCCATAGTGATCCAGCTTGAAGCGCGTACCGCCAAAGCTGTTGGTTTCTACCATATCGGAGCCGGCTTCAATGTAGCTTTTCGCAATGTTCTCCACCTCGTCGGGGTGGGTAAGACACCACAGCTCGGGACATTCGCCCGGCTTCAATCCCTTTTTTTGCAGCAACGTACCCCATGCTCCATCGGAAACGAGCGTCCGACCGGAGCGAAGGGCTGATGCTATACGGTTTTTTCTCATCTTGGTATATTTGTTACGTTTGAATAATAGCGAAACGGGAACCTGCCACTTACTCCACCGTGACCGACTTTGCCAAGTTGCGCGAGGCTACGCACAAGGTTTTACGTGCGAATGTAAAGCGCGGTTTTTGAAACAGGCAATAACCTCTTCTTTGGTCATTTTCGATAGCTTTGCGCTTGGCAAATCTCTTTGTTGGCGCATGAACTCTACCGCATCAAATGGTTTATTCGTTGGTTTCATGCATAGCTTCCCGTAAATAGTTACAACCGCCGCTAAAATGCTGCTACCATTTTCCTGATTTGCTTGAGGCGGTCGGCGAGGGTTTTGTCCTGCCGTACAATCTGCATATTATATTTTAGCTGCATACGCATGAGCAAATCGGCGTTGACGCCCAAAGCCGCTTCAAACAGCATCGCCGTGTTGGTGGTAAGTGGTCGTCGCTCGTTCAAAATGTCGTTCAGGGCGGTGTACCGGACGCCCATTTGCTTCGCCAAGCTGCTTTGTGAAACTTTGCGATACTCAATTTCCTCTTTCAGCAATTCGCCGGGGTGCGTCGGGGTGTACCCATATCCCAAATTTCCCATGATTATCTTTACGTATAATGGTTTTACAATTCTAAAATATTACATACGATTACAACGGTTTCTCTTTCCGCCTGATGCGTTGTAAACTCAATACGGCGCCGGTCGTTCACCCTGATAGAAGAAATACCCTTTCGTTCGCCTTTCAGCGCTTCGCAATGGAATGAATGAATTTGGTGTAAGTCTTCTATTCCGGCGGCGTTTTCGAGGGCTTCAATACGCAGCTTGTACCGCCTTATCACGTCCGGTTGAAAACGGCGTTTTTTGTCCGCTGTCTTTCCCTTGTAGTAAAGGTCGGATAAGTATTGCTCTTCAAAATGAATTTCCATCACCGCACTCTTTTATAGCGCAAAGATAATAGGCTTTTCTTATATACACAAAAAAAGTGTATTTTTTATTTTCCCCTACCGACGTTCACTCCACCGTAACCGACTTTGCCAAGTTGCGCGGCTGGTCGACGTTGCACCCGCGCATGACGGCGATGTGGTACGCCAGCAGCTGTAGCGGCGCAATGGTCAGCAGGGGCGACATGGCTTCGTGGCACGGGGGTATTTCTATAACGTGGTCGGCTATGCGGTAAATATCCTTGTTGCCCGCCGTGGCAACGGCAATTACCTTTCCCTGCCGCGTTTTCACCTCCTGAATGTTGCTCACCGTTTTTTCGTACAGCCTGTCGGAGAGCGCCAGCACGCAAACGGGCATGGCCTCGTCGATAAGGGCGATAGGCCCGTGCTTCATTTCGGCGGCGGGGTACCCTTCGGCGTGGATGTACGAAATTTCCTTGAGCTTGAGCGCGCCCTCCAGCGCCACGGGGAAAAGTATTCCGCGCCCCAAGTACAGCGCGTGGGAAACGTTTTTGTAGGCGGCCGCTATTTTTTTGATGTTTTCTTCGCTCTTGAGCATACCGGCTATTTGCTTCGGGACGCGAATCAGCTCATGAATGAGCTCCTTGTAGTCGCCTGCCGACAGCGCCTGCCGCTTGTTTCCCAGCAGAAAAGCCATCATCGTCAGCACGGTAATCTGGGAGGTGAACGCTTTGGTGCTCGCCACTCCAATCTCAATGCCGGCGTGGGTGTAAACGCCTGCGTCCGTTTCGCGCGAGAGCGACGAGCCGGCAACGTTGCAAATGCCGAGAATGGTAGCCCCCGTTTTTTTCACCAGCCGGACAGCGGCAAGCGTGTCGGCGGTTTCTCCGCTCTGCGAAATGGCAATCACGAGGTCGTCCTTACCTATAACGGGGTTGCGGTACCGGAACTCCGAGGCGTACTCCACCTCCACCGGCATACGCGCGTACTCCTCAAAAAGGTATTCGCCCACCAGCGCGGCGTGCCACGACGTGCCGCAGGCAATAATAATAATGCGCTTGGCCTCCAGAAGGCGCGGCATTACGTCGAGCACTCCGCCGAGAAATATTTTGCTCTCGTCCATGGCGATGCGCCCGCGAAACGTATCGGTGATTGAGCTGGGCTGCTCGTGTATTTCCTTTAGCATGAAATGCTCGTACTCGCCCTTGTCGATGTTGTCAATGTTGAGCTTTATGCGCTTTATGTCGGGCGTTTTTACGTCGTTGTACAGGTTTTTCAGGTCGAGGCTGTCGGCGGTAATGACGGCAACCTCTTCGTCGTTCAGATAGACCACGCGGTCGGTGTACTCCACGATGGGCGTAGCGTCGGAGGCGAGAAAATACTCATGCTCGCCAACGCCTATCACCAGCGGGCTTCCCTTGCGGGCGGCAATCAGCGTGCCCGGCTCGTCCTCGCAAATGATAACAAGCCCGTAGGCGCCCACCACTTTGGTCAGCGCGAGCCTCACCGCCAGCTCTGCGTCCACTTTTTGCTCCAGATAAATGTTCTCTATCAGGTTTGCCAGCGCTTCGGTGTCGGTTTCGCTCTGAAACGTGTACTCGCGGCTTGCCAGCTCCTTTTTCAGGTGGGCGTAATTTTCGATAATGCCGTTGTGGACAACGTAAAATTTTCCGTGCATGGAGCGGTGCGGGTGCGCGTTCCTGTCGCTGGGCTCGCCGTGCGTAGCCCAGCGGGTGTGCCCCATCCCTACCGAGCCGGCAATCTCTTTCCCCTTAACCAGCGCCTGCAAATCCTTTACCTTCCCTTGACACTTGTAAACGTTTGTTTTTCCGTTAAACAAGGCTATCCCTGCGGAGTCGTATCCGCGATACTCGAGGCGTTGCAGCCCCTTAATCAGAATGGAGTAAGCTGTTCGGCCGCCAACGTAGGCAACAATTCCGCACATAGTAGTATGTATATTTAGGTTTTAATTATTCTTTGCAGCTTGCTTTTCACTTTTTCCGCCAGCTTGCTTTTTGCGTCAATATGCTTGAGAATATCTTTCACGGCGGGATGCTCGGTAAATTCGCCCCTTACGTTTTCAAAGTCCGACAGCCGCACATCGTCGTCCTCGCCGTCAATTCCGAAGCTTACCTGCGATTTCAGCGCAAACTCTTTCTGCGCGTCCTTGTACATCATCTTATCCAGCGTTACCACAGCGTTTTTCCACTCCTCCACCAGCTGCTCCAGCTGGAGGGCTGTAACCGTTTCCACGTCTATTCCCTTTTCGGTTTTCAGCCGTGCGGCAACCCAGCTCCACGCCCGCAGAGAGTAGCTGTTTTTCCACTCGCGAAACACGTCGTTCAGCTTGCGAAGCGAGGTGATGCTGCCGCTTTCTATTTTTTCAATCACTGCCAACACCTCGTCCTTCGGCGCAGGCAGCCCCGCCATGTCTATCCACTCGCCTGCCCCGCTCGCGCTCGTGGGCGCAAGCGCCTGCCGCAGCTCCGCTTCGCTCGAAAATTCAGCCGCCTCCAGCTTTTTCACCAGCTCGTTGCCCAGAAACTTTGTAATGCCCAAGCCGTACAGGTGCAGCCCTCTTTCCAGCGCCCGGTGGGTAATTCGGGCGCTGTTGAACATGTAGTGCTCCGACGTTTGCCCCGAAATTCGCTTCAACCCCTCCAGTATGCGGCAGCCTTTTATCATTTTCTGGACGGAGTAAGGGCTTAGCAAGTCAAACACAATGCTGTCCAACGGCTTGTCGTCCTTGCGGCGGTCTCGTTGAGGCCACTTTTGCGCGTCGCGTATGGCGCCGATGCTTCGCAAGTTCACGCCCGGCGCGAGGTAGCTTTCGTCGGTATTTTCTATAAGGTACGAGAACGGGAAATCGGAGGTGTCGAAGTTGCGGTAGTGCCGCCCCATGACTAAGGAAAAAGCGCCTATCTTGGCAGGCCACAGGATGTAGGAGTCGCTGGCGGTTTTGCTGCCGCGCTCAATAATGCCCTGATGAGTAGGCCCCAGCTTGTACATGTGGTTGCTCTGGTTTGAGCCGCTGCCGGCGTTCATAAACGCGCAGTAGGCGGCTATCAGCAGCGTCGATTTGTGGTGCGAAACGGTGTAGGGTCCCGCAAAAATGGAGCACGCCTCGCCGTGAAACCCCTGGCAGTTGGCAAAGAACACCGAATTTTCGGCCGAGTACTGTTTTCCGAGTATCGTTCCCTGCCCCACAAAGCAGGCCGCTATCAGCGAAGCCCCGCTCACCGAGCTGCCGCTTGAGAAGATAAAATTTTCGGCAGAAACGCCGTGCCCCACGTACGCCGGGTCTTGCTTTGAGCTGTTGATGCTTCCGTTGCTCAGCCTGCACACCCCCTCGAGCTTGGCGTATGCGCCTACGTTAACGTTCAGGATGGTGCAGCAACCCGACAGGTGCGCCCCCTCCTCAATAGCGCCCACGTCCGAGCGGACGCTTTGGGTGTAGCCGTCAATGAGCTGCTTTAGCCGGCCAATCAGCGCCGGACGGTGGCGGTAGAAGGCGATGAGGTAGGCCGTATGCGCCGACAGCTCGTTGAAAATGGGAATTTCGCGCCCGCCGGTCTCGTTGAGCACAGCCACATGCGTACCGTTGCCGAACGCAGAAACGTCGCTCACCGCCAGCGTATCCACGCACTCTACTACGGCATTTTTTCCAATGCGGTAGTTGGCAACGTAGTTTTTTACCTGATTAATGTATGCGTCGTCCTCAACAACGCAGCTGTGGATGGCCGCGTTGTAAATACCCGAACGCTTTACAACGCCTCCTGCGCAGGCAATCTCGCGCCGGAAAACGCCGAGAAAAACATTGCCCGAAAATGATACGTTGCGAACGCTATCCGGTATAAACCCCTCTTTGACCTTGACCCTTGACCATTCGCTGCAAAAGCAGCCATTTTTTTGTAACGCTTCAACTTCTGCAAGCGTAATATCTCGATATTCTGTCATTTATACATTTTTTCGTGAATCGGAATGTTGCCGCAAAGTTAAATGAAATTTATGGGATTTCCTATAAAAACAAAATAAAATTGTTTTTTACAAAGCGCCCTCTATCGAGGCGCACAAAGCCCTGTA
>JAITAP010000266.1 GCA_031284065.1 Prevotellaceae bacterium | reverse complement strand
GGGCATGGCAAGCCCCTGCCGCAGCTCGGTGGCGCTGCCCGTGCGCACCGGTCGGCCATGAATGTCTATCAGGCGGAAGGTGGCGTAGCGTTCCTCGAGCGTCGCGCCGGCGAGGATGCCCTCCGTGAGGTGCACAACGGAGCCGCACGCCGCAGGGTTGGGGTAAACCGCCACCCATGCCACGTCCGCCGCTACGGGCGGAGCGCCGGGAATGTACGGGCAGCTTTCAACCCGCCCCTGCACGCTATCCCACAGCACGGCGTAAATCGTATCCCTGAACGGCGTGCCGTCCGGCGAATCGTAGTAAAACCGGTTGTTGCTGATCGGGACAGAGTAGGTTTCTCCGTTTTCCTCGACTTTTCGGTACCACTCTGCCGCGTAGAACTTGAGGCCGCCGTTGTTGCTGGGGTTGTTGGTCACCATGAGGAGCCTGCCGCTCAGCTGGGCGGCGAGCGCGGGCGCTCTGGTCAGGTGCAGCGCGTAGCGTTTCCCGAGCGTGATGGCGGTGTCGAGGTTGAGCGGGAAGTCGGCGGGAAGGCGCATCGTGTCGGGGGTGGCGATGAGCGTGCTTGCGTACGCAAGGATGGCGTCGCCGCACGGCACGACGTAGCGAATGAGGGAGTCGCTCTCCGCCGGCCACCACTCGCCGTTAATGACTACGTCCTCCGCGTTGACCCAGCTTGCGTACAGCGTCATGTTGCGCGTTACCCTGTCCGCGAAGCTCCAGAGCGTTTGGAGCTCCGCATCGCTATACCACCCGCCCAGCTTGCGGGGCGGCTTCAAGGGGTCGGCCGGGCACAGCACGACGTCGCCCGCCAGCACCGGCTGCGACTCAACCGCGCTGCCGCCGTTGCTCTCAAAGGTAACGAGGTACTTGATGTAAAACGTGTCCAGCGTCAGGTCGCTGGCGGTAGGCTCAAAGTTGCTGCCCGCGCCAACGGAAACGGAAATACCGTACCCTCCCGCGTTGGCAGGTGCAGCGGTATCGCCGTTGTACTTCACCGTCACATTGCCCACGTCGGCAGGCGATCCTTTCAGGCTGACGGTTACGGATTTTGCTGTGTTGTCGTAGATGGCGTAGGGCGGCGTGAACATCAGCATGTCCGCCGTCAGTATGGCTTTGGTGATGGTGAACCTCACCGTGCCGGCAAAGCTGATGCTGTAGTTGCCGCTCGCTTCCGACAAGCTGCCCTGCGTGATGGCGTAGCTGCCCACACTTTCTCCCGCGTCGCGCCCCAACGCGCCCGTGATGATGAGCGCCGAGTCGCTGCGGTCATCGTACTTCCAGCCTGCGGTGGTGAACGTGAGCATTGGGTCGTTGTCGCCGTACACTTTCGTTTGCCCGCCGTTGGGTGTTACCGTCAGCGGGGCTTTGGCGATGGCGAACGCCACCGTGCCAACAAAGCGGATGGCGTAGTTGCCACTCGTTTCCGACAGGTCGCCCTGCGTAATGGCGTAGCTGCCTACGCTGTCTCCCGCCGCGCGGCCCAGCGCGCCCGTGAGCAGGCTTTCGCCGTCGCTGCCTTTCCAACCGTCGGTGGCGTAGGCGAGCGTTGGCTCATTGTCGCCGTACGCTTTCGTTTGCCCGCTCACGGGCATTACCGTCAGCGGGGCTTGGGTGATGGCGAACGTGTCCAGCGCAATATCGCTGCCGGCAGCCTCAAAGTTGCCGCCCTCGCCAACGGTAACGGAAATACCGTACTTTCCTGCGCTTTTGGGAAAATCTACGCCGCCCGGCGTGCCGTTGTACGCCACCGTCACGCTGCCCAGACCGGTAAGCGGGCTTATGAGGGTTACGGTTACGGATTTCGCCGCGCCGTCGTAAACGTCGAGAGCTGGCGCGAACGTCAGCTTGTCCGCCGTCAGCGTGGCTTTGGTAATGACGAGCGTGTCCAGCGCAATATCGTTGGCGGTAGCCTCAAAGTTGCCGCTCCCGTCAACGGCAACGGAAACACCGTACTTGCCCGCATTGACAGGCTTTGCGTCGTCGCCGTTGTACCTCACCGTCACGCTGCCCATGCCGGTAAACGGGCTTATCGGGGCTACGGTTACGGATTTTACCGCGCCGTCGTAGGCGTAGGACGCTGGCGTGAACGTCAGCTTGTCCGCCGTCAGCGGAGCTTTGCGGATGGTAAACGTGCCCAGCGCAAGCCCGCTGATGGCGCGGAAGCTCGTGCCGGCGGCAATATCCACCGTAATAGTGTACACGCCCGCGCTGTCCGGTAATTCTGTGCTACCGTTGTACAGCACCGTGATAGCGCCCATGCCCGTGTAGCCGTCTTTCAGCTTGGGGGCAGTAACGCCGTGCGGCAGCCCGTCGTAAAGCACGCTGCTGTCCGACGAAAAGTGGAGGTGCGCCGCCGCAGGTTCAGCTTTTTCGATGGTGAATTTTCCCAGCGCAAGGTCGCTTGCGGCGGTGAAGTTCGTATCGGCGGCAATATCCGCCGTAATAGCGTACACGCCCACGCTGTCCGGCAGGGTTTCGCTGCCGTTGTACTTCACCGTGATAGCGCCCATGCCCGTAAACGGCTTCCTGAGCGTTGGCGGGTATATGCCGTGCGCTTCGCCGTCGTAAAACACGCTGCTATCCGGCGAAAAGTGGAGGTGCGCCGCCGCAGGTTCAATCTTGTGGATGGTGAATTTTCCCACCTCCACCCCGCTGGCGGCGGTGAAGTTCGTACCGTCAGCAATATCCACCGTAACGGCGTACACGCCCGCGCTGTCCGGCAGCGTTGCGCTGCCGTTGTACATCACCGTGATAGCGCCCATGCCCGTGTAGCCGTTTTTCGGCGTGGGGGTGGGGATACCGTGCGGTAGCCCGTCGTAAACCACGCTGCTGTCCGTCGTGTAGGCGAGGTAGTACGAGTCCGCAGGGGTCTTCTCCATGTTCTGCCCTCTGAGGGGAAACTCCGCGCCGTTGGTCAGGATGTAAATGCCGTTGGGGTCGTTGAGCCACACGTTGAGCCACACCGTGTCGCTGCCGCCCACATTGGGGCTTGCGAAGCGGGCGGTTGCCGTGTAGTCGGCGGGGATGACAGGGTAGCCCGCCACGAGGGGCGTAAACCGCACGCTGTCCACCGCTGCGCCGGTGAGACCGTCGTAGATTTTTTGCGTCACAAAGGCGGTGTCGATGGCGATTTCTCTCATTACCATCACCTGGGCGGCGGCGGAGAGGAGGCGCGACACGCCGCCGAGCGTTACCTCGCAGTAGAAGTAGTACACGCCCGCCGTGAGGTCGGTGGGAATTGCGTAGCGGCTGCCGGTGGCGTTCGCTATGGAGGCGCCGCCGCCTGCGCTGTCCGTGAGGCTTAAGTACCACCGGTACGTCACAGCGTTTGCCGTGTGGGGTATCTCCACCAGCAGCGTGTCGCTTATGCGGCCCTCCGACGTTCGGCACGGCGACGGCTGGCGGCTTACGGTCGATACGGTAGCCATAGCCGTGCGCGAGGCAAACGCCTCGCTGCCCGCCTCCGTCCGCACGCGGTAGCGCACGTCGTAGTCGCTCACGCCGCGCCCGGTGGTGCTGTCTGTGGCGGGGTTCCACTGGCTGGTTCCGTGAATACGGTACTCAAACGAGCCTGCGATGCGGATAACCCCGTCGGCGGAGGTGGCGCTCAAGGCGTGCGCTACCGTGCCGACCTCCACCGTCGGCGCGGCGTGGCGGCCCGCAATCACCGCAGAGTAGCCCGTGTCCGACGCGGGGTAGCTGCCCGAGGCGTTGTGGACGATAAAGAATTGGACGCTGTCCACGCCCGCGCTGTCGAGCATGGTCGAGAGCGAAAAGTCGCTCGACGGGTGCGCTATCACGCTGCCGCCGCGCGAGGCGAAGCCCAGCGTGTACCCGGCAAGGCTACCGGCGCTCGGGTCAAGCCGCTCGTACACGCAGTTGACCTTCACCATCTCCTCAAACGTCGGCGTGGCGTACGCCGTGTAGCCTGCGGCGAGCATGGTCAGCGTGGAGCCCAGATGGTTGTTATCCGCCCTGGCCCGCGCCGCCACAAAGTAGGTCATGCCCGGCTGAAGGCCGTCGGCTGCCGTGAACGTAACCTGACTCTGGCCGGCATCGCTCACCACGCTCTTGCTGCCATCAACCGGCATGGTGCCAAAGTAGTACTCCAGCGTCGCCCCGGCGGGGGCGTTGCTCACGTTCAGCACAAGCTTTCGGGCTTCGGTCTGCGTAAGGTCAAATTCTCCGATAGCGCCCAGTATCCACGTGGCCTTGCCCACCGTCAGGTAAACGCCGGTGGTCGTCTCGTAGGAGGCGCCGTTGTACCTGTACTTCAGGACGAGGCTCACGTTGTACGTGCCCGCGTTGAGGTTGCTGTTCGGCGTGAGCGTCCACAGGGCGCTCACGCCCGTGCTCACAGGAATTTCCTTGCTGCCGCCGGTATTCACCAGCGCGTAGCAGCCGATGCTGTCCCCCACGAGCATCAGCGTATCGACGGTAATTGAGGCCGTCATTCGGTTTTTGATGCTAATAGATTTTTCCCCAACCGCGCTCCCGTAGGTGTAGGTGGGGAAGTAGACGGGCATGAGGCGTAGCGGGTCAATCGTCAGCGGCGCGGCGAGAGACGCCGCGGAGTCGGCGGTGGCGGCGGTGCGGAGGTAGCAAATGTGGAGGCCTGCAAAGTCGATAAAGCCCGACTCCCCGCCTGTGCTCCCCTGCGGAACCGTTGTCCACCCCGCCGACGGGTCGGTGCGGTACTCGTACTTCACGCCTGCGGCCATGTTCCGTATCACCACCTTGGTGACGGTTCCCCCGCCTCCGCCGTTTTCGCCGAGCGTGAGGTAGCTGGGCTCGGCGGGGCGGGCGGGCAGGGCGTCGGTAAAGATGTTGGATGCAAACGATGCGCCTGTGGCCGGAAAGCGGACGCTGAACGCCTGCGGCGACGCGCCCTCGCCCCAGCCCGCCGCCGAAAACGGCCACGAGGAGTTTTTGGCAATGCTCACCCACGCCGGGTTGTCCGTGCCGCCCGGCGCCAGCTGAAGGCTATCGGCGTGCACGGCTACCGTTTCGTCGGCGTAGTCAAGCGCATACTCGGCCGGCCGCGCGGGGGCTGCCCCTCGGCGCGGAATGGCGACCACCTTTACCGGGCTCACCCACCGCCCGGCGTAGCCCTCGAGCCCCGCCCGACGGCGGTAGCGTAGCGTGCCGTCGGTCCCCAGCGAGGCCAGCGAGTCCAGCACGCTCACCGTGCCGCCCGCAAGCAGCTTGACCGAGAGCAGCACGGGACTAGCGTCCGTGCCCGCCGTCCATTCCTCCACCGCCGTGCCCGCCGCGTCGCTGCCGTCTATGCGGAACTCCACGCCCACCGGAATCCGGCCGTTGGCGAGGCCAGAGGAGCTCCTGACGGCCTCGCCGACGTAGTCCACCCGGAAGCTGTCCGGGCAGCCGTACGCGCGAACGCCCTCCAGCCAGCTCACGTGCCCGCCCCTGGCCATTATCTGGTAGGCTTTGGCCGCGTCGGGCACGGAAAAGCGAAGCACGCCATCTACGGCTTCCGCGCCCTTCCGAAAGCCGCCAACCATCTGCCCTGTGGCGGGGTCGGCTACCGTGTAGTCGTAGTCCGGCTTAACGTTGGCAACCTTAATGACCGTGCAGCTGTCGCGCGACACGTCGCTGCTGTCAATGTCCAGAACGCTCAGGGTGGGCGTTCGTATGCTAATGTACACCGGCGTTGCCCCGTCCACGTCAAAGGCCGCCTCCGCGTAGCTCACCTCCTCGTAGCCCGACGGCCGCGCCACGAGGTGGTAGAGCGTGTCGAGCGAAAGCCCTTCAAACGTGGCCTCCCCGTACTCGCCGTGCTGCCACGCCGTGCCCGGGTGCGCCGCCCGTGCGGTAGCGGCCACGTGCGCGCCGTCCGCCACGCTGTCGCCCAGCAGCGCGTACTCCACGTCCGTCCGCGCGTTCTGCACCCCAATGCGGGCCTTCGTATGCCCCTCCGCGTCCGTGTACGCCTCCACGCTGATGTTCCACACCACCGAGTCGCTGCCCACGTACGCCGGGCGCATCTTTACGTCCTTGTAGTAGCCTTCGTCCAGCACGTGCGGCGGGCTTTGGTTCACCCCGAGCTCGTTGCTGACGGCCATGCGCGGAATACCGATGATGCGGTACGTCTTGCCCGGCGTGAGCCCCTTGAAGCGGATAACCCCGCCGTTGGCAAACGGCGTGCCGGCGCCGTAGCTGGCGTACCACGAGCCGTCCACGCCGAGCCCCGCCTCCGTTTTAAGCTCCACCTCCGCCTGCGGCCCGCTGCCGTCCGGGTCGTAGTACGCTACGGCGGCGGGCGCCATGCTCACCGAGCTCCCCCGCACCGCCGCAATCCCGTAGGCGTAGCCCTGCTTCGTTTCTCCGGAAGTCAAAATGGCCTCGTTGCTGTACGACATCTCCGGCGACGGCATAATTGGCGAACCCGACGCAAAAACAATGTTGTCGACGAGGTTGCCATGAGCAGGGCCAATAGGCGACGAAACGCTAACGAAGCCAAACGCCGTCGTGCCTTGCCCGGCGGGGACGGTGTACACGCCGCTGCGGATATATGACTGACCACCGGAATTGAGATTACCTCTTTTCGCAACGGATATGAACACGTAGTATGGCCTGCCGCCATAGGTCGTGGCGTAAGCCCTATCTACATCGTTGAAGTTAGCGCCGCCGTTTGCGTTGTAAACAGCTTCCCCTATATTGTTATCCGTCAGAACTTTGCTGACGATGGCGTTGAAGTGTGTGTACATGTTCACGCCATAGGGGTATATCTGCCCAAGATTAATAAGCGGCTGCGCAACAGATGTTGGACTATCCCCGTAGCTGAAACTAAATGGGTCTATGAAAATATTTGAGGTGGTGGTAGTTATGTTTTTATTATTGAACTCCGACGGGCTGACCTTGTTCCAGTAATCTGTAACGCCCATCTGTGTATAGTCGTTCTGCTCGTTAATGGCGCTGCCGATGACCACTGCAATAACGTCAGGCTGTGAGAAGTTAGGTCTACTAGAATTATTTCTCGCGCCGTGCTCAATGCTCCATTCATATATCTTACCCGGCACAGTGGCGATGTCCTGATATATTGTAGAAGACATAAATGCTGAAAGTTCCGCTGCCCTGGTACTGTTGGAGGATCCTATCACATACTCGTTGAAATTTCCGGTTTCTAACATTTTACCGGTGCTACTCGCACGTCTATTAGGCGTACCTTCTTGGGTACTTTCCCAGTAGGACATTGTAGTAGTACTGTTGTTGTTAGGAGGAATAACTTTTGTTCCCGGAAAACAACTTGTCGTAGCTACATCTTGGAAGTCTCCGTTCATGAGTTGAGGTGCGAGCGTTTTGTCCACTATCTTTGCCATCGCAACTTCGCTTTCGAGGACTGTTCTATTTCCTTCCTTGTGGTTGGTAATCTCCACCCAGTAGTAGCAATACTTTGTGCCGGAAAAGCCGCTTGGGGTGGTGGTGGTGAGGGTAGCGTAAATGCCCTCGGAGAGGGGCGTGGGGCTTGCCTTCACCGCCGGGTCATTCTTGGGCATAATAGTGTCAAAGAGCTGCGAGCGGTACCACTGGTACTCAAGGAGCCCGTCGTTGAGGCTGTATGCGTTTACGTAAAATCGCGCGGTGGCGTTTTTTGAAAAGGTAGCGTCTGTGGGGTGGCGCTCCACCACCAGCTTGGCATCTTCTGCCGCAGCGCACAAGGGCGCAGGCAGCAACGCTGCCAGCAGCCAGCTAATTGTGTGCTTAAAAATTGAGGACTTCATAAAAGTTGATTTTTTAAAAATAATTTACATAGTGTAATGTGCGGCTAACTCTTAGCTTCCAATTTCCGCCACTCTGTGGCGAAGAACCGGAGCGAAACCTTGCCGCCAAAGCCTTTTTTTTCAAAGGAGGCTTCACCCTTTTTTTTTCAAAGAGACCTCACCCTTTTTTTTCAAAGAGACCTCACCCCAGCCCCTCTCCAAAGGAGAGGGGTGCAGGGACACGACGCTCGGCGCAGGCTTGTTCGGCGCAAGCCACCCCTCTCCTTTGGAGAGGGGCTGGGGGTGAGGTCCGGAAACCGGCCTCTGTTGCCTGCCTGACCGCTTCCTTGCCGTGAAACGTTACGCTGTCCGGAATTTTTTTTGCAAAGCCGTCTTCGCCAATCCGTTTGCGAAAATGAACAAAATCGCTCGGGTCGCATGGAAGCATATACGCGAAAAATACGCCGCCGCAGAAGCGCTGAAAGTAGGGATTACTTTCCCAGACAAACGGTATCTTTTCATCCCCAAGATTGTACAAACGCTTCATCAAAGTACTTCCAACCAACGGTGTGGGCAAGCATCGCCAGCTCGTGCTGTGGGTTTACCAAGTCCGCCAAGCGGGTGCGAAAAAGTTCGCGATGGCCATCTTTGGGCAATTTCCCTGTCATCTTTTCGGGTTTTATGCCACAGTAAGTTACAAAAATCGGCTGATACTACCAAACTTTTTCGCACTTATTTTATTGTGTAGATTCAGCATCTCAGTGCAATTTTACCATGTAAGTATAGGAAGCAAATTTCTTTTGGGTGAGTAAGGCTTTGGGCTTTCTTCGGGTCTGCTGTTGATTTTGTGCTGTTTTTTTACTTGGCGCTCGCTAAAATCAGCGAAGTTGGTTTTTTGAGGGATGTGCTGCCGGATAAGCTTGGCTGAAAATTACGCATTGACCCCTTACTGCCGCCCTTTCGGTGGAGGGCGGGCGTTCTCCCACAGCAGGGATTACCGGCTTTTGCTTGCCCTGTCGTAGATGAAAAGGCAGAGGGACGCCGCAAATCCAACCGACAGTATCACAACCCACATGCCGGACGGGTGGTACGTATCCCACAGCAGGTTGGTCAGCTCCTGCGGCGACAGGCTAACCTGACGGGCGACTTCCTCAAAGCGGACATTCGTGGAGAGCCCGTCGCCTATCAGCAACCCCTTTTCGGCGATAAACTTTTCCGTAATGGCTACCTTGTCGGACATTGCCTGATAAACGTTGCCCGATATAAAGCCGGCCAGAAAATTCCCCACAAAAACCGGAATGAACGAGTAGCCCATGTAAAGCGCCTTCTTGTCTTTGGGCGCAATAAGCCCAATGTATTCGGTAACTTTGGGCGAGCCTGCCATTTCGCCCAGCGAAAAAATGAAGATGGCGGCTACCGTAAAGAGCACGTTCTGCGAAGCGAGCGTCAGCGACATTCCGACGGAGCAGACCAGAAAGCCGGCCACCATTGAGCGGAGGGGCTTAAGGCGCATTACCAGCGCCGATACTGCGATTTGGAAAATGATGATGAACAGCGCATCCGTGTTGGTGATAAATTCGGCGTCCAACACTCCCGGAGCGGGGCTGTAGCTTGCGCTGACAAACGGGAGGTTCACGTCGAAGAAATGGTACAGCACGCCCGTATCAACCCACTGCGAAATGAAGACGGGGAGCGTGAAAAACAGCTGGTAGTACATTGCCCAGAACCCGGCGACAATCAGCAGGAAAACCAGAAAACCGGGGTCTTTGAAGATACTTGCCATGTTGCGGAATATCCCCCCAAATGTCCGGAGCAGGGATTCTTCTTTTTTCGCCTCGTCGCGCTCCGGCTCCCTGTAAAAGAGCAGCAAAATAAAGTTCAGCAGGATGATTCCGCAGGACACGTAAAAAATCAGGTGCGATTGGCTTTTGAACAGCAGGGTTACCAGCGGGCCAAAGAAAGCGCCGATGTTCACCATCATGTAAAAAATGCCAAATCCGATGGATGATGTTTCCGGGCGCGTGGTTTTCGCTATCGTAGCCGAAATAATCGGCTTGAACAGCGCCGCCCCCAAAGCCAGGTAAATGTACATGACGAATACGGCGGTAAAGGATGAGGCTTGCGGGAAAAATGCAAACGCTGTGGCGTAAATGACAAATGCCAGCGCCAATATTTTTTTGTAGCCGTAGCGGTCGGCAATAGCGCCGGTGAGGACGGGGAGAAAGTAGAGAATACCTGTCCCAATGCCCATAATCAAACCCTTTTGGCTTTGCGAAAACTCCAAGCCGCCCATATCCGACGAGCCGGTCAGGTAGTTGGCAAACAGCATGAAAAAACCGTACCAAGCCCAACGCTCAAACAGCTCAATGGTGTTGGCTACCCAAAAAGTGCGGGGAAACTTACTGAATACGCTCATAACGCTTTCGTTTTATCTTTTAGCCACTCCGCCTCTTCCCCCGACAAGTGGGGCGACAGCTTCTCATATACCGCTTGATGGTAAGCGTTGAGCCACGCCGTTTCTTCATCCGTCATCATTTCTTTAATAATCGGCGTGGTATCAATCGGGCACAGGGTCAACGTTTCAAAGCCGTAGAAGTCGCCAAAGTCGGTGGTCATAACCCGCCGGGTGAGCATCATGTTTTCTATCCGCACGCCGTAGCGGTGGTCTCGGTAAATGCCCGGCTCGTTGGTCGCCACCATTCCGATTTGCAGCTTAACGGGGTTTTCTTCGGGGCGGATGCTGTGAGGCCCTTCGTGCACGCACAGGTAGTGCCCCACGCCGTGCCCCGTACCGTGCAGGTAGTTGACCCCGTGCTCCCACATGGCTTTCCGCGCCAGCACGTCAATTTGCGACCCTCTTGTTCCTGCCGGAAAAATCGCTTTTGAGAGGTTGATGTTTCCTTTCAGCACGAGCGTGTAGTCCCGCCTCATTGCGTCGGTTATGGCGCCTACGGCAGCTGTGCGCGTAATATCGGTAGTGCCGTCCAAGTATTGCCCTCCCGAGTCAATCAGCAAAAAGCCCTCCGCTTTGACCGCCGCGCTATTTTCCGCGCTCGGGTGGTAGTGGTTGGCTGCGCCGTTGGCGGCATACCCGGCGATGGTGTGAAAGCTTTCGCCTGCAAAATTTTCTTGTTGGCTTCTCAGCTCTTTCAGCTTGAGGCATACGCCATACTCCGTAACTTCTCCTGCGGGAACAGCCTTTTCGAGCCACCTGAAAAACCGGACAAGCGCAATGCCGTCGCGCACCATGACGCGCCGAAAGTTGGCGATTTCAACGTCGTTCTTCACGCTTTTCAGCTGGTCGGCAACCGATAAAATATCTACCGCACCGTTGTGTCTGGCTATGGCGTTGTAAAAGCTAAGCGACAGCTTGCTGCTGTCGAGGCAGACCTGTACGCTGTGCGTTTTTTCCCAAAAACCGGCAGCTTCGTGGTACCCGGCTACTGCAATACCCTCGCTCCGGAAATGCTCGGCCACCTCCGGACGTATTTTGTCCTTGTCGATAAAGAGAATGGTTTGCCTGCGGGAGAGAAAAGCGTGCGCCACCGCTACCGGATTGTACGGCACGTCGCTTCCCCGAATGTTGAACAGCCAAGCTATCGTATCCGGAGCGCTTACCCAGACGGCCTCAGCGCCGTATTTTTCTGCCTCTGCCAGCGTCTTTTCAATTTTTGTGCGGGCGGCTTCGCCTGCAAGCTTAAGCGAATGTACGGTAACCGGCTCTTTCGGCAACGCCGGACGGTCGCGCCAAATTGCGCTGAACGGGTCGAAGTCGGGGACGAGCGCTATGCTTTTTTCTCCGAATTTGGATTGAAGCGCCAGCGCATCTCTTGCCGGATATACGTTGCCGTCAATACCCACGCGGCCGCCGTCCGGCAGCTGACTTATCAGCCAGTCCGGGATGCTGGCGGTATCCGGCAGGCGGTCTTTGAAGAGGACAATTTCGCTACCGCGAAGCTCGTCCGCCGCCTGAAGAAAATAGCGCGAATCCGTCCACAGCCCGGCTTTGTTGCGCGTAACGACAGCCGTTCCCGCCGAGCCGGTAAACCCGCTAATCCATCGCCTCGCCTCCCAATGCTCGGGGATGTACTCGCTCATGTGCGCATCCGTAGAGGGAATGATAAAAGCGTGCAGGTTTTTGTCCCGCATGTAGCCGCGCAGCAGCTCGATTCGTTTATTTGCCGTGATTCCCATTTGATTTTATTTTAGATTTTCATCAGTTTGACTTAACCGATTGAAGAATAAATTCTTAGCAGAGTTACTGAGTTTTAAAGGTAACGAGTTAGTAGCTGTGCGTATTTCAGCGTTTTGCGGTGCTATGCTGTCAAATAATTCACGCCAAAAGTAAGCAATATTTTTGAAACCACACGCATATTTTTCTCTTTCTTTATTGGAACATAGCATGATTCTACTTACTTGTTTCAACTTTCGCAAGCCTTCCAACCTGCTGATTATTAACAAAAAAGCAACTTTTATTTGCATAAGTAGCTTATTTTCAGCAACTTTGTGTCATTCGTATTTCACTTCCGACGAAAAAATTATTTAAACGCTGTTTAAACAGAATTTTCAGGCGAGTTGAGCAGTCGATTATTTCTTGGCTTTCACGACGGCAAATACCTCTTTGACGTTTGAAGAAGCGTTTGAGATTTACGCAACTCGCCGGGCAGTCAAACGCTTCGAGAGTTACGAAAGTATCGGCAGCCTGTTCAGGCAGGCAAAGGCAGAATCGCTTGAGCTGCATATTAAAGAACGGATATATCTTATTATCATTGAATTAATAACCAAACTCGCAGATTTTTTTGAGATAGATATTGATTTTTTTACAAAACAAATTATCGCTGACAATGAGAAACTTATAAACTTGCTGAATTTTCAATCTCTGAATAGAGCGATTGAATAGGAGCTTGCGAAAGTTAAATTACTTGTTCATCGTTTTTTAGCTTCCAATTTCCGAAATCCTTTTTCTGCGTCTATGGCATTGAGGCGTATCAGTTGCCGTTCTGCCATTTCGTGCAAGCAGGCGTATCGGGCAGATTTGTCCATATCACGTTTCAAAAGTTCTGCGTTAAACGATTCAAGATTTGCCAAAACAACCAATTCGTTAATACTTGCCGTATCACGTATATTCAAACCTTTCTTTGCGTATTCGGGATTTGCCTCCCGCCATTGCTTTGCTGTACAAGCCCATAAAGCGAGGTTCAGCATATCGGCTTCATCTGCATAGGCGTATGCTTTTTCACGTTCAACATCAATTTTTGGAATGATAAAATCACGGACGGCATCTGTATGAAGCGTATAATTCACTTTACTAAGTACTCGTTTTACATTCCATTCGCCAAGCCTCGGATTGCTTTCAGCCTCTTTCAGCCGCTGATATTCGGTAATTAAATAGAGTTTAAATACCGGACTGAGCCACGAACCGAACTCAAACGCAATATCTTTGTGGGCGTAAGTTCCTCCGTTTCGCCCTGCTTGGGAAATCATACCGACGGCGTCAGTCGCCTCAATCCATTTGCGGGGCGTCATATTAAAACGGTTTGCCCCAGCCTCGTGTAAAAAGGTGTCGAATTCGACACCTTTAAAGGCGGGATTGTGCAACATCTCCCAAGCGCCGAGAAACTCAAGGGTATTGCGGTTGCGCATCCAGTTGCGGATATGGTCTTCTCCCTCTTGACCCTTTACCATATCGGTTAGGCAAATGTAATCGTTATTTTTCTCCGAAATAACCGTTATTTCCGTTCCTTGTACGGTTATTTTTTCTTTTTTACTCATTATGCTTACTCCACTTCTATGTTATAACCTTCTCGTTTTGCAGGTCAACGCCCAAATCGTTGAAGTAGCCGCTGTAGCCCGCCACGCGAACAATCAGCCCTTTACCGAATATAACCCCTCCGGGCTACCGCAAGGCTTCGACTTCCTCCGTTGTTAAGGGAATTTTCTTCCCCAGGCGGCGAGCGCCGGTTTCCGTAATCAGGTAGTCTTCTTCGTTGCGTATTCCGCCGAAGCTCCGGTAGGCTTCGAGCTTGTCGTAGTTAATGAAATCCGCGAATTTCCTTTCGCCTTTCCAGCGGTCTATCAGCTCGGGGATGAAGTAAACGCCCGGCTCGATGGTCAGCACAAAGCCCGGCTCGAGCTTGCGGGCAAGGCGGAGGGATTTGCGGCCAAACTGCGTGCTTTTGGCTTCGCCGTCATAGCCTACCCACTCTTCGCCCAAGTTTTCCATGTCGTGCACGTCCAGCCCCATCATGTGCCCCAGCCCGCAGGGGAGGAACATGGCGTGCGCCCCCAGCCGAACCGCGTCGTCGCTGTTGCCCGTCATTATGCCGAGCGATTTCATTCCCTCGCAGATGACTTTAGCCGACAGGTCGTAAACATCCCTGAAGTACACGCCGGGGCGCAACGCCTCTACCGCAGCCAAATGTGAGGCTACCTGTATATCGTATATTTCTTTTTGCCCGGGGGTAAATTTTTTTCCTGCCGGAATAGTTGACGACATATCGCCGGCGTAGCCCATTTCGGTTTCTGCCCCGGCGTCAACCAGAAGCATATCGTTTTCCTTTACGGTGTTGCCGTAGTGGTGGTTGTGCAGTATTTGCCCGTTGATGGTGGCAATGGTCGGGAAAGAAAGCTTTCCGCCGGCAGCCAGCGCCGTTTGAGCAATCAGCCCGGCAATTTCGTACTCTTTCATTCCGACGCGAAGCGCTTTCGTTGCCGCAATGTGCATATCGGCGGTAATGTCGCAAGCTTTTTCTATTTCGGCAATTTCCTCCGCCGATTTATAGCTGCGCATGTTGACCACCGCTTTTATGAGCTCAAGGGACGGCTTTTGCTCCGAAGGCGGGAGCGCCAGCCAGCTTTGCAGCTTCAGCGCGTGCTCTGCGCGGTAGGTTGGCAAGAAGCGGACGGGTTGCCCCTTTTTTGCGGCCGCGCGCAGGTAGCCGGGCAGCTGTTCGGAAGGCAGCGTCTTTTGCACGCCTATGCTTTCGCTTTTTTCCTTCAGCGTAGGCTGCGTTCCCATCCAGACAATGTGGTCGAGGGAAATTTCGTCGCCGAAAATAACCGTATCGTCCTCGTCGATATTAACTACGGCGGCGAGACCGCTGTACGGCAGGCCAAAGTAGTAAAGGAACGTGGAGTCTTGCCGGAAGTCGTAGGCGTTGTCTGCGTAGTTCATTCCACATTCGTCGTTGCCTAAAAAAAGCAGGATGCCGGAGCCTACCGTTTTTTTGAGTAGGTTTCTGCGTTGGGTGTAAATTTCTTTTGTAAACATAGCTATCAGATTTTTGGCGTAAAGGTACGTACAAAGTTAGAACAGAAATAGCGCACCCATCTATTTATATGTAAAAATCATCTATTTTTTGTGAAAATGTTGTGGAGAAATTACGGGTAGCGTCGTACATTGCGTGTTAGCACGCACGCAGATGGCGCAGATGATGCAGATTTACGCAGCCGGAGGAATGAATAAAACCTGTGTAAATCTGTCGAACCTGCGCTATCTGCGTGCTAAAACAACCAATTTGAGGCGCGCTACCTGACGTATCAGGCGCTATCGATGGTACCTAATCGCGCACGACATTCCGTTAGGAGTGCAGCGTCCCCCGTTTTTCTCCGGCATTTAACCACGCCGACGCTTACGAAATCCTGTTTTTTGAAAACCTGTTCATGATGAGCCGCCCCGTTATGCTTAATATCAGCACGATAATCGTGAGCAACAGGGCGGCGGCGTACGCCCGCTCCCGGACTTCGGGGATGGGGCTGCTCAGCTGGAAAAAGACCGACAGCGGTAGCGTGGCTGCGGGCTGGCTTAGGGAGGAGGGAATGTTGTCCGTAAAGCCTGCCGTGAACATTACGCCTGCCGCATCGCCAATGGCTCTGCCGACGGATAGCAGCGTTGCGGTGGCTATGCCCGGCGCTATTTGCCGCAGCACAACCCTCACGGCTTCCAGCTTGGTGGCGCCCAGCGAGTAGGTAGCGTCCAGCAAATCTTTGGGGACGGACTTTGCCACTTCGTCCATGGAGCGGACGAAAATGGGGATAATCAGGAGCGTGATGACGATAATTCCCCCCAAAAGCGAGGTCTTGAGCCCGAAGAATATCATAATCGTGAAGCCAAACGCCCCGTAAACAATTGAGGGAACGCCAAACAGCACGTCGAACGTCAGGCGGGTAAGGTAGGCCAGCTTTGATTTTTTCCGCAGGTACACGTTGATGTAAAATACCACCGGAATACTAATCGCCAAGCCTAACGCTGTTGAGCCTAAAACAATCATCAAAGAGCCGGCGATGGCGTTCAGGATGCCGCCCTCTTTGCCGACGTAAAACCCGCCGCCGGGCAGCTTGGTTACCATGTCCCAGGTGAGCGAGGGAAAGCCTTTCTGCACAATGGTGCCTATGATGCTGGCAAAAAATGCAAAGACAATGAGCGTTGCCAAAATCATCAGTACGTTGAATATTTTTTCTTCTATAAATTTGAGTTTCATGGCGGGGAAATTAAGGAAGTTGGAGGTTTGGGATGAAAAGCAGAGAGGGCTATACTTCTGGATTCTAATATTTTATGCTCTAAAACGCTACATTCTGCGCTTCTATGTTCTATGCTTCTACATCCTATCATCGCTATTGAGCGGCTAAAATTTGGTTGCATTTTATTTATTTGATAATCAATTTGTTGTAATGCAAAACAGTTGTTTTTAAAACCTCCTCCCTACAGCTTAAAACTTTTTTCTACCCGCTGGAGGATGATGCGCGATATGGCGTTAAAAATTAAGATGATGACAAACATTACTAAGGCTGCAAACATTAGCGCCGATTCGTACATGGGGAGGGAAAGCATTTCCCCGTAGTTGTTGGCGATGAGCGCGGGCAGCGGGTAGCAGCTGTCAAAAAGAGACTCGGGCTTCCTGACCGTATTGCCGCAAACCATTAAGACCGCCAACGTTTCGCCAAACGCCTTGGATATAGCCAAAACTACGGCGGCAATAATTCCCGGCATTGCTTTTCGCACAACAACCCGGCGGGACGTTTGCCAGCGCGTTGCGCCCAGCGAAAAAGACGCTTCCTTAAAGTCGTGGGGAACGGTGGAGAATATCTCCACAAACAAGCTTACGAGCAGCGGAATAATCATCACGCTAAGGACTACGCCGCCCGCCAGCATACTGTACCCGCTCGTGTAATCGACAAAGTACGGCCCCAGCACGTCGGCGATAAAGGGTACGATTATCAAAATGCCCCAAACGCCGTACACCACCGACGGTATCCCCGCCAGTATATCCAGCACGGGGAACACCAGCTTCTTCACCCACGATTTTGCCTGCTCCGTGAGGTACAAAGCCGTCAGCAAGGATACCGGCAGCGCAATGACTACGGCAAGCACGGTTACGTAGATTGAGCTGAGTATAAACGTGAGAAAGCCAAACTTGCCGGCTAAGGGGCTCCACTCGGAGGTGGACAGCAACTCCCACACCGAACTTACCCGAATGATGGCGGATGATTTGTAGTACAAGCCCGCACCCATTAGCGCTATGATGAGTAGCGAAGCCAGCGTGAGGGTCTGCATCAGCCTTTTGGCAAGGTTGTCTTTGAAGATTCTCAAGGCTCCACTTTATTAATTTCGCTCTCCAGCTTCTCTTTGCTTAGCCCGATGTATCCGGTTTCGCCCGCGTACTGCTGGCCTTCGGCAAGCACATACTTAAGGAACGCAATTACTTCGGGCTTTGTCGGCTTGCCGTTTGTTACCAGGTACAGGTCGCGGGCGGGCGGCGAAGGGTACTTGCCGTCGTTGATGGCGGCAATAAGGGCTTCCGACGTTTCGTAAAAGCGTTCCTCCGGGTCAACCTGCCCGTTACCGTTCACGTCCAGCGGAATGATGGCCAAGCCCTCAAAAGGCTTTTTGGAGCTTTGGTCGTAGGCGTACGAAATGTTGTTGTAGCCAATACCCACTCTGTCTTTTCTGACAGCGTCGGCAAGCCCGGGGTCGCCAAAGACGGCGGTTGCCTTCAGGTTTTCCTGCTTCACGCCCAGCCATGCGGCAAACGTTTCGGCGGCTCCGCAGGCGTCGGAGCGGGTAAAGACGTGCACCGGCGTTTTGCTTCCGGTGCCCAGCGCCTCTCCCCACGTTTTGATTTTTTCGTCCCAAAGCTGCTTGGCGACGTCCCTTTTTAGGCCGATTCTCAGCAAGGCCTCCAAGTCGGGGTTGGCAACGTTGATGGTTGGTATCACGGCATCCTTGACGGTTGCAAAGCCCAGCGCACCTTTTGCCACCTCTTCGGGGTACAGCTCGCGGGAGACCATGCCAATATCAACCACCCCTGCCAAAACGTCGGTCATGCCTTTTCCCGCGCCGCCGCCCGAAACGTCAAACCTCACGTCCGGGTGCAGCTTTTTAAACTCCTCAACCCACCTCACCGCCATGGGGTAGAGGGCAAAAGCGCCCGAAATCTGAACCTCACCGCTCAGGCCGCCTGCGGCTCCGGAGGCGGCGACTTTTTTTTTCGGGTTGCTTGAGCAGGCCGCCAGCAGCAGGACAGCTGCCGCCAAAAATAAACTTTTCTTTTTCATACAATTATCAAAAATAGCAATTTGCGCAAGGGTAACGTAGCCACGCCAAAAACACGGGCGGGCTTACTTCTTTCCAAAATCTCCCGCCGTTGCCGAAGCCAGCTTTATACCGTCTTTGCCGTCGCTCTTTGCCAGTAGCTTATCCACCTGCGTTTTTTGAGAGGAAGATGTTTTGTCGTCCAGCGTTAGGAAGCCATACTCGTGGTTGAACTTTTGCCCGTGGTTTAAAATCCAGCGGACAAAGTGCGCAACCTCCTTACTGTCCTCGTACTTTGCCGGAATTTGCAGCCCGAAATTTTCCACCGGAATAGTTTCGACTTTGGCTTCCTCCAGCAGCGAAATCACCCTGTCAATATCGTGCGATTCCAGCGCCTCCTTTTGCTTTGATTTCAGGGAAAGCGGCAGGATGCTAATTTCGGATTTCAGCTGCCGCGACTTCAAATCATATACGTAGTTGAGCGTATTGAAGGTGATGCCGGTTTTATCCTTCCGGATGGCGTTCAGCAGGTAAATTTCGTCGCCAAAAACTTTTTTCCCCTTG
Source organism: Prevotellaceae bacterium (assembly GCA_031284065.1). GTDB lineage: Bacteria > Bacteroidota > Bacteroidia > Bacteroidales > UBA932 > JAITMY01. The sequence continues at coordinate 8,799 of JAITAP010000266.1, read as the reverse complement.
ATTTTTTCGGGCGACTGGCTGAAATACTCGGCTAAGGTAATGGCCGTTGGGGCTTTGCTCTCCCGCGTGTAAACCGTTGCCGCGTACTTGGGCTTTTCGTCCGCATCAAAATCCTCGTCCAGTATATCTTTTTCAAAGACGAGGTTGACCAAATCCTTTTTCTTCAGCCCTTTTCCGGCTTTCTCCAGCAGGGGGTTGCCGGAGTTGCTGACGGGTATCAGGGCGTAGCGACCCACGTAGATAACCTTGCTGTCGCTATTGCTTTCGCTCGGAGCTGCGCCGAAAACAACGTGCAAGTCGGCGTATTCGCCCGCTTCCTGCGCAGTTTTGATGTTTATCCGCGTATCGGGATTTTCTTTTTTGTACTCCGTAATCCACTTTTCGACAATCGGGTGTACGAACTTCGTGCCTTCAATTTGGATGTCCTGAGATGAAAGGTTTCCCGACGACAACAACCCAAACGAAGCTGCTAAAATGCTGTAAGCTGCTTTTTTCATGATAAAAATGTTTTTGATTAGTAAGCTGTAAATTTTTCGGGACAAAAGTACAGCCTTATTTTCTGCCATGAAATACCACAAACATGGTATTTTTTCCATTTTCGGAAAAAAAATTGGGGGGGAGGGTAATTTCCCTTCAGGGCTCCATAGACTTATTGCCCACAGAATTACACGAATTATAACGAGTTTACAACAAAGAATTAGTGGAAATCATGTAATTTGTGGACAATAACAGCTTACAAAATCAAGTATAACTACAATTTATATCAATCAAGCATGGGCGCCATCCATGCTTTGAAGTGGGCTTTAAAAACCTGTTGCACTTTTCTACTGCCTGCAAACGGCAGTGCGACGCTCCGCCCACCGGTAGCTGAAATACGGAAAGATTGCGAAAAAAATGGAAGACAATAATTTTATTTGTACTTTTGCACAAACAAAGATGAAAACGTTAGATGGTCACAAATTTTTTTTATACAGAATTAGGATTTGAGCAATTATTAGATTGTTCTCGGGTGACATCTTCCTATCCTCAATACCCTGAGCTGGAAAACATAGGCGCTGACAAAGTCTATTTTTCGGGAGATTTTCCCGCAGTACTGTTTAAAGAAGTTGAATCTTTCAGGGAACAGGAGCTGAGAGAGATTGCCGAAATCCAACGGAAAGCATGGAGCTACCGAAAAATAATATTCCTGTTTGCGGCGTCTGCTACGGAAATCAGAATATACAACTGCTATGAAAAGCCCAAGTATCTGAAGACAGGCGCCGATGTTAGCACGGAAATCGAGTCGTACGAAATTTTTAAAACCTCAAAAGACGACAGCGCTAATTTAAAAATATTAGTCGAGCTCTTTTCACAGGTTGGCGTTGATTGCGGGCTGCTGTGGACAAGCGAGTACGGCATCCGCGAGAAAGTGAACGTTCAAAGAAGAATAGACCGTTTTCTGGTGCAAAGCCTGAAAAAAACAGCTCAAATCCTTGGCAATGACATTAAAGATAAAGAGATTATACATGGCTTGCTGATGCGCTCGCTCTTCATTTTATACCTCGAAGACAAAGGCGCTGCCAAAGAAGCAGGGCTTTACAGCCGGATAAAGCCGGATGCGAGCAGCTACTTTGATATTTTAGGCAATGTAGATGCTACCTACAAGTTGTTTGATACGCTGCATGAGCATTTTTACGGTAATGTATTTCCTGTAATAGCCGGCGAGCAAAAATTGGTTACGGTAGCGCATTTGCAAAAAATCAAAAATTGCTTCATTGACGGAGATCTATCCGGAAATCCAAAGCTGTTTGACAATTGGAAAGTGTTTGATTTTAGCTTTATTCAAATAGAATTGTTAAGCGAAGTTTATGAAAATTTTTTAGGAGAGCTTGACGAAAAAAGAGCAAGAGGGCAATTTTATACGCCCTACCCTTTGGTAGAGCTCATGCTGAATGATAAGCTTCCGGCTAAAAACGAAACGAACTGTCAAGTTAAAACATTAGACTTTGCTTGTGGCTCAGGTATTTTTTTGGTAGAAAGCTACAAGCGCTTAATTCGTCGCTGGAAAAACGCCAACCCCGGCAAAAAGATTTTATTTACAGATTTACGGGATATTTTGGTTGGCAACATTTTTGGAATAGAAATTGACCCATTGGCAATTAAGGTGGCTGCCTTCAGCCTTTACTTAGCGCTGGTGGAAGAGTTAGACCCCAAAACACTTTGGATAGAAAAAAAATACCAGCTGCCTTACCTGATTAATAATCCCAAAGACCCTTCACTTAAAGGTAAACAGGGAAAAAACCTGTGGCGCAGGGATACTATTGTAGATGTAGATGCAGAAAAGTTCATAGTTAAGGCAGATTTGCTGGTTGGAAATCCCCCGTTTGGAACAGATGACATAAGTCCGGAAATTAAAGGCTATTTAAGCAAACGGAGCTATCCACAGGAGCAAGTCCTCGCTTTTCTTGATAAGGCGGTTCACTTTACAAATGACAACGGACAAATTGCTTTGATATTCAACACAAAAATTTTAACTAATACGGGCAAGAAATATCAAAATTTTAGGGAATGGCTGTTCAACAAGACTTACGTTGAGAAGGTATATAACCTTTCCATTTACAGAAAAGCGAAAAAAAATTTTGGCGGACAGCTGTTCAACTCCGCAACAGTTCCCGTCAGTATTGCTTACTACCGGAAAAGTATGCCCCAAAAGATTTCCAACGTTGTTGAATATTGCGCTCCTAAAACGTACCTGAAATCAAATGTCATCGACGGCTTGCTCCTCGACAATACGGATGTAAAGTTTTTACCTCGATATGAATGTCAAAAACCGGATACAAAAATCTGGAAAATTGCAATGTGGGGAACTCAGCAAGACTTTGCTTTTTTAGCTAAATTGGCAAGCAACAATAAATCTCTGGCAGATGATATGAGATGGATTTCGGGAAGAGGGCTGAATGCCGACAGCGAAAATCTCGATTTTATTCCCGATAAGATGCTAAAAACAAGCCTAATAGGACGTTATTACACGGGAAAAAATGGCGTGTTAACATTTAATAAAAAACATTATAGGAGCAATAATGACAGCTTATTTATCCCCCCATTCATCCTTGTAAAAGAAATGCAGCATAACCGCAAGATTGCCGCTTCACTAATTGATTATGAGGTATATTGCACAACAGGAGCATTTGTAATCAATGGAGTTGAAGCGCCGTTATATTTAAAAAAAGAATTGGTCAATTACCTTAATTCCGACATTGTGCGTTATATTTTGTTTCTTACAAGTTCTACATGGGGAATTGAAAGAGAGCGAATATGCTTATTAAACGAATTGATGGAAATTCCTGCTGTTTCCGCAGAAGAAAATATTGAAAACAAAATAGCAACGCAATGTTTTGATGAAATTGTAAATCAGCTATTGCTGCCTTTACCCAATCAGCAAATTATAGAGGAGAATGAAGCTATACTGCTAAATGAATTTTTTAGAACGCTGAATATAACCGAAAAAGAACAGGTACTCATTCATGACACGCTGAAATTTAGCCTTGACTTGCTTGAGCAGGGCGAAAACTCAATCGGATTTAAGCGGATTTCATGCGACGAAAACATGGCATACGCTCAAATGCTCCGGCAGGAGTTAGCGGATTTCTACGCCGAAACAAACCATAAAATCAATGTAACCATTTACGATGTCCGGCGCTTTTCTCCGCTCAATTTGGTTGTGTTACGATTTAGCGATACGGAAAAGCCCGCTGAAGTGAAAGACGCAGCAGAAGTAACGCCTTTACTGAAAGAGCTGAACAAATACTCCATTCAGGAAAAAGGTAAAAGTATTTACGTACAAAAGCAGCTCAGATACTGCAATAAGGATACAATGTATGTGATTAAGCCCAACCAAAAGCGCTTCTGGACCCGCTCACAGGCAATGGAAGACGCCATGTTACTCATAGCTGAAATTGCAAACATGGGAGAAAAAAGATGAGCAGCGAGCTGGATTCAAAATATGTCGGCAGCACTTTGCAAGTATTGGAAAAACGCTGTTTAAATCTTTTGTGCGAAGGATATAATGAAATTGTATCTCAGAAAAAAATTTCCGCTGATTGGGACGAGGAGGATATCTCCAAAGAATTGATACTATGCTTAGCGGCAAACCCGAACAGAAATGAATGGAAAATAAACATTGTCCCCGAGCTTCGACTTTACTCAAGGGATACAAGCTCGGCAAAAAAGGCTCCAAGAATCGACTTTTACTTTGCTTGCTGGGCGCCGCAGGAATGTAAATATTTTGCAGAAGCTAAAATACTAATCGAAACGGATGTCCACAAAACAGGGCGAAAATCAAAAACTACTGCCGAGTCTCTGCACAAACGCTATGTTAAAACAGGTATTGACAGCTATTTATCAGGAAAATACCCTTCTAATGGATGTTTAATCGGCTATGTTCTTCAGGGGAAAACAGAAAATATCATTGGCTGCTTAAATCGTTACTTGTGCACTCTGAATAGGGTTTCGGAAATGCTACAAAGGAAATCTTTCGGATTAAAGGATTTTGATGAATGTTACATTTCTACTCGCGGCAATATCTCTATTAAACATTTAATGTTTAATTTTGTTGCAGAAGTCTGATTCACCAAATCTCTCACCGCTTCTTTATCACGACCCTCCAGTAATTTCCCACCTGCACCTGCTCCAGTATCGCGTGCCCCTCGCCCCTCACCGAGCCGGGCACGTTGCTGATGGGCTGCCCGTCGTCCAGAAAAATTTCCAGCTCGTCGCCCGATTTCATGGCGGACAGCTGTATTTTGGTCTGCACAAAGTTCATTGGGCAGGCAACGCCCCGCAAGTCTTTGAATTTTTTCGCAACGGCGGCGGGTTGGGGAGCGGCGGCGGGTTGAGGTTCTTTTGCCGTTGCCTGCGGCGGCTTCACGTTTTTGAACTGCAACGAATCGTCCATATTTTGGTAGAGGCTGATAACGGCGTCCGCAAGCGCGTATATGGCTTCTCTGTGGGCGGTAAAATCTTGCTCCTTTCCCTTTTGCGCCAGCTCAACAAGCGGACGGAAACGCGCCTCTACCAGCCCGGCGTCGATAAAGGCGGCGGTGAACAGGCGAAAGGTGTCCTCCACTGTTTTGGGCTCGGCTCCGCGCGTAACGAGCAACATTCGGGAGGACGAGTAGAGGATTTCGTACAGCAGCCCGCTGATTTTTGAGGCGTCGGGTTCCGTGTCAAGCCTCTCCCGGTAGGAGCGAATGTAGTTCAAGTCCAAATCAATCATGTCAAACAAGCCCGCCGAGCACTCTGCCGCTCCCCGCTCAACAATGCTGAATACCGCCTCTGCGCCCCAATCATAGTAGTAATTTTTGTCCTCCTCAAACGTCGGTACTGCGCTGTACTCCGCCAGCAGCCTCTGCGCCTCGATTTTTCCTTCGCCCTCGAGGTAGGCGGCGAGGTCGGGGCGTTGCGGTTGCGCCGCTTGGCAGGCGGCCAAGAGGCGTACCACAAACTTTGGCACGTCGCGGGCGCTTATGCTCCCCACCGGCTCCGCAAGGCGCGGCGAGCGGCTGCGGTTGGCTGCCAGGTGAACCTGATAGCCCGGGTAAATGCGGTCGTTGCGCAGGATTTTTCCCGAGAAGCCTATGTCTGCCCACAGCTGTTGCCCGCACGAGTTGGGGCAGCCGGAAATGTGGATGCGAGCGTTCGACAGCTTGTCCAAGTCGAGGGAGCTTTGTAGCAGCTCGCGGCGGATAGCCGTCGCCAGACCTTTGGACAGGGCAATGCCCAAGCGGCAGGTGTCTGCGCCCGTGCAGGCAATAATGTTGTTTGCCAGCAGCGGAGCGTGAGTATCGGGCACAAGCGTTTTGAGGGTGAGGTAAAGCTCCGGCAGCGCCGCCGACGGGATGTGGCGCAGCTGAATGTTTTGCGTGGTGGTGAAGCGAATGGTATCCGCCCCGAAGCGGGATACAAGCCGGAGCAGGTTTTGCAGAGCCTCCACCCGCGCGGGGTTGCTCAGCGGAAAATTGCCGAGCACAAGCGGGACAAGAACGCTACTGTACCCGGCTTGCCTTTGAGCGGTTACGTACCTTCTTTTCCAATGCTCGTACTCCGCGTCGGGGGTAGTACTTTGGGGGGCGGCGCAGGCAACCGCCGCTCTCTCCTCCTGCCGTTGCTCTCCGGCGACGAACGGCGGCGTTGTTTTCTTTGCCTCTTCGTAGTATTCCCTTATCAGCCGGAGCGTTTCCTGCGCTCCCAGCCGGTAAAAGATGTAGCGGATTCGCGCCTTGTGCTTATTTTTTCGGTTTCCGTGCTCCGAAAACATTTTTTTAAGCGCCTCCGCCGCCGCAAAGATTTCGCTTTCGGGGATGAAGTCAAAGAGCAGCCACCCCACCGTTGGCTTGGAGCCGCCCCCTCCGCCGGCGTACACGCGGAAGCCCCTTTTGCCGTCCCGCAGCTGCGCCACGAAGCCCAAATCGTTGATGGCGGCGTAGTCAACCTGCGCGTCGTTGGAGGAAAACGCGATTTTCATTTTTCGGGGGAGCAGGTAGGAGTCGGACTCCGCAATGAGGTGCGTAGTCAGCGCCACTGCGTGCGGCGTGGTATCAAAAACCTCCTCGTTGGAAATGCCGCTACCGCCCGAAACGAGTATGTTGCGGACCGTATTTCCGCCGCCGCCTTTGGTGCTTAGCCCAATTTCTTGCAGCTCGCGGAGAACAGGCTCTACTTCTTCCAAGCTCAGGTTCTGAATCTGCACCTCCTGACGGGTGGTGAAGTGCAGCAAGTCGGAGCCGTGCTTTTGGGCAATGGCTATGATTTGAAGTAGCTGCGAAGGGTAAACAACGCCGCCCGTAGCCCGGATACGCGCCATGTAAACCTCGTTTTTTCGCTGCTCGTAAATGCCCATCGGCACGCGAAATGCCTTAAACTGCACGGCTTCTATCGTGCCCTTCCGGTAGGCTCGGGACAAATCGCCAAGCTTGTCAATGTCCTCGCCTAATGTGTCCGGCAACTTGTAGATGCTCATAATGAATTTTTAGAATTTTAGATTTCAAATTTCAGATTTTCCATTGCCCCTTGCCGTCATTCCGCCTTGCGCGTCATTCCGCCTCACCGCCATTCCCCCCTTGCCGTCATTCCGAGCGAAGCGTTTGCAATAACGGCAAAGCGTTTGCAATGACGGCAAAGCGGGAGCTATTCGGCGTACGCAACTTTCAACTCTTCAGCTGAACACCCCCGACAAGTATTGCTTGGTCAGCTCGTGCTGCGGGTTGTTGAAGAACTCCTTTGCCGCGCCGGTTTCAATAACTCTGCCCAGGTAGATAAAGACCACGTAATCGGCAATGCGCAGCGCCTGCCGCAGGGTGTGCGTAACCAGTATGATGCCGTATTTTTCTTTGAGCTGGAGGAATAAGTCTTCGATGTGCCGGCTCGAGATGGGGTCTAAGGCAGAGGTAGCCTCGTCGCCGAGTATGAACTGGGGTTCGATGGCAAGGCCACGCGCAAGGCACAGCCGCTGCTGCTGCCCGATGGACAGGTTGGACGCCGGCGAGTGCAGGCGGTCCTTCACCTCATCCCAAAGCCCCGCCGACCGGAGGTTTTTTTCGACAATTTGCGCCAGCCGCTTTTTTCCCCTCACGCCGTGTATTTTGCACCCAAAGGTAATGTTGTCGTAAATGGACATGGGCAGCGGCGTTGGCCGCTGCGACAGCAGGCCGAGCTTTTTGCGGACGTGGGTAATCTCCACCTTTTTGCCGTAAATATCTTCGCCGTCAACAACGATTTGCCCCTCCACCTTTACCTTTTCGATGTGGTCAACCAGCCGGTTGATAGTTTTCAGGAGCGTTGATTTTCCGCAGCCCGAGGGGCCAATGATGCACGTAATCTTGCGGTCCGGGATGGTCAGGCTTACGTCCTTCAGGATGTGGTTGTCGCTCACGCTCACGTTCAGGTTGCTAATGTTGATGCTGTTTTTTGCCGTTGTTGTCGCCATATTGCCTTTGATTTTAAAGTAACGCCGCAAAAGTAGGGTATTTTTGTTGTTCATGAAATACCACAAACATGGTATATTTTCGTGACTTTGTTGCAGCGAATAACTTGAGGAAAAAATTTTGAATTCTGAATTGGCTGATGCAGCAGCAAGTCCCGCACCTTTGGAGAGGGGTCGGGGGGTGAGGTCTGGGAACGAGGTGTTGCAGGTCGCTTGCGTCTTTCATTCCGTAGGAATGAACCGCTTGGTAGAAATGGGCAATGTTCTCGGCGCAACACATTCCGATAGGAATGTGCCCACAAATATTTCGGAGTCATTCCTACGGAATGACGGGGTTTGGGGGGGAGCGATATTTTCTACCGAGCGTTCCATCCCTAACGGGATGGCGTTTAACGCCGCCAACGGGGCGCGCGGCGCAAGCCACCCCTCTCCTTTGGAGAGGGGTCGGGGGTGAGGTCTGTGAGCGAGGTGTTGCCGTAGCAACCTCATTTTTACCTCATTCAAACAACAAAACAACCTCAGTAGCAGAAATACGTACATACCTGCCAACCTCATTACCTCATTCGTCCATTTTTTAATGAGGTAATGAGGTTGGTATTTGTCTGTACATCTCTCCCTTGCTACTGAGGTTGTTTTGTTAGAAAAATTAGGTGGAAATGAGGTTTATCTCCGCCCCGCAAACACCGTCCCGCCGCCGTCCCGCCGCCCTCTATCCGAACAGGGTGGGGGCTAATACCCCAGCCCCCAAGTTCTTCCTTTTTCCGTTGCGGGCACGCCCGATTTCATCCACACCGGCATTGGAGCGTCTTTCAGGTAGTGGTCGAAAAATTGCTGCATGC
>JAITAP010000242.1 GCA_031284065.1 Prevotellaceae bacterium | reverse complement strand
TCGCAATTTTTGCGCCCCTTTTGCGCTTTATGAGCGTTATTGTTCCGTCTTTGATAGGCTCAAAACCCTCGCCAAACACACCCGTAACGCTGGCCGTAGAAACGAAAGCATCTCTATCTATTTCTTTGATAATCCGGTAAACGGTGTTGACTTCGTACTTGCGCACCACCAGCAGCAGCACGTTTCGCTCGTGCTTTGTGTACCACCCCTTGGCGTAGAGCATGGTAATGCCTCGCCCCATAACCCTGCAAACCTCGTCGGCAATAGCCTCGTAGCGCTCCGAAAAAATGAGCACCTGCAAGCTTTGCTTTGAGCCGACCAGCAGCGCGTCAATTACATAGGTAGATACCGCTACCATAATGCCGCCGTAAAGGAGCGAAAGTATGGTGCGGTCGGGCAGGAATATGGACGAGCCGATGATAACAATGTCGCAGTACAGCAGCACCCGCCCCGGATTAACATGCTTAAATTTGTTGATGATGAGCGCAAGGATGTCTGTTCCGCCTGTGCTTCCGCCGCGCGCGAAAACCAAGCCGACTCCCGTACCCTCAAATATGCCTCCCACAAGCGCCCAGAGCAGCAGGTTGTTCTCCGACCGGACTTGCGCTATCAGCGAATCGGGAACTACCTGCGGAAGGTAGTGAAACAGCGCCGTGCTGAGCAAAATGCCGAAAATGGTTTTTGCCCCAAAGTGCCGGCCTATGATTTGCACGCCAAGCATCAGCAGCAAAATATTTGACAGAAGGTAAGAGTAGGAAATCTCAAAGCCGGTGGCGTAGTAAATCAGCGCGCCGATACCGCTAATTCCCCCGCCTACAATGCCGTTGGGGATAATGAAAGCCACCCATCCGAACACAAAGATGAGCAAGCCAATTGACATAATGGCGTAATCTTTCAGTATGTTGACGTGTTTTTTTTGCATAAAATCGTTTTTAAGCTACTCACTATCCTCCGCCTGCGGCCTGTCAGCCGTTCTCCTCACGTAATCGCCCACCCGCAGGCGTATGCGCGATACCTCCTTGCGCAGCCCGCTGATGAGCAACGCTCCGTCATCCGTCAGCGACATCGTAATATCGTCCTCAAACATGGTCAGCACGCGGCGCATGGGGCTGTATGCGCGAAAAACGAGCTTGTCGCGTTCGCTCCGCACCGGCTTATAGCCGCTTTTTGACATTACTTCGCGCAGCGGCTGCCCGTGCTTCTCCAAGCCGCCTTTTGGCAAAGGCTCTTTCACCGACAAAAATCCCACAAAGGGGTAGCACAGCCCCAGCAGCGCCAGCCCGATGAGCAGGCGCGGCGCAAAGAGCGTAGAAAAATCGGGCATGGCGGCGAGCGATTTTCCGCTTGCCACGTGCATTATAGCGTACAGCAGGGTGAAAAAAATGTAAAAGTACGCAACTTGCTTAACGGCTCGTATGGGGTAACGCTTCCAATTCATCAAAAAGCTGGGATTAATTTAATTCGTTATTTCTAAACGTCCAAACTCTAATGCTTAATATCCAACCTCTATTTTTCATGCCACACGAGCGCCGCCGCGCCGAGCACCGCGCCGTTTTTGTTGCAGAGGTGCGAGAGCCGCAGCTGCGTGTTTGCCTCCTGCACGATTTGCCCGTGAGCGTTGCGCTTGCAGTAGTTTTTCAGCATATTTTTGTTCATCGATTTGCGGGTAGGCTCCAGCAGCAGGTCGCCGGAGTTTGCCAAGCCGCCGTACAGGAAGATGGCTTCGGGGCTACTGAAGGCAACAGTGTTTGCCAATGCCAGCCCCAGCATTTCTCCGGTTTTTTCAAACACCTCCAGCGCCATGCTGTCGCCCTGCTGGGCGGCGTCGGCGATATACTTGGGCGTGATTTCGTTGAATGAAATTGCCTTGAGCAAACTTTTCCCGCTAAAGTACCGGTGCGACATTACCTCAAAGGCGGTTTGCTTTAGCCCCGTTGCCGACACGTATGTTTCCAGGCATCCCGCCCTGCCGCAGCCGCAGAGCCGTCCGCCGGGTATCATGATAATGTGCCCTACTTCGCCTGCAAAGCCGTCGCAGCCGTACACCAGCCTTCCCCCCACAACAATGCCGCTGCCCAGCCCCGTGCCCAGCGTTATCACAACAAAATCGTTCATGCTTTTTGCGCCTCCGTACACCTTTTCGCCAATGGCGGCGGCGTTGGCGTCGTTGGTTACCTTTACGGGAAGGTTGGGAAAGTAGGTTTGGATTAGCGCTGCAAAGGGAACAACCTCGTGAGGCCACGGCAGGTTGGCGGCGAACTCCACAGTCCCCTTGCTGTAGTTGGCATTTGGCGCTCCCGCGCCGACTCCTATCACCTCAAACGCTTCGCTTGGCTGGTGCTGCAATACAAAAGCCGCTTCGCAAAGCTGCTTTACAAAATCGGCGGCGCTCACGCCGGACGTGTTTGCGGGGGTGGGGATGCTGCTTTCGGCTAAAATATTGCCCTCGCCATCCACAAGCCCAAGCTTGGTGTTGGTGCCGCCAACGTCAACTCCTAATACAACTTTTTTCATTTTTTTAAATTATTATTGTGCAAACTTACATGAAAATCTCCAAACTTACAAGCGCAACTACCTGCGGGGAGCTCCTAAAAACCCTAAACGCTCCGCAGCTAAAATGCTCATTTGCTTTCACTACTGCTCCGTAAAATTTTTCTACTGAAAAGCAACGATTTCGGGCAATAGCATTTTGTACCACAATCGGCTCATTTCGTATCATTCATGGACTTGGCTGATTACGTACCATTTTCGTATTTTTGCGGACTTTGTTGCAACGAATAACATGCTAACTATTACATAAAGTCTAATAAATATTTTCAATTAGTTGTGTTCCAATTGGCTGCGCCGAACTCCGCTTTCGCGGCGGTTCCCCGTAGGGGAATAATATCAATAGAAAAACGTGTATCACCCCTTTCTATTCCCCGTAGGGGAATAATAGAAAATGACGACGCTGTTAAATCCCTACGGGATAGGCTAAGGGGCGAAAGCGGGCAAAATCTTTTCTATTGATATTATTCCCCTACGGGGAATTAATTGAAAATATTTATTAGGTTTTATAAATGCGCTCTCGTTGCAACAAAGCCAATTCAAAATTCAAAATTCAGAATTCAAAATTTCCACCTCCCCCACGCTCTGGCCCTCAGCTTTAGGCGGGCAGCCGCCAAGAATACGGCAATTACGCCCGCAAAGTAAGCCATGTCGCGCAAGTCCACCACGCCGCGGCTAATGGACTTGTAGTGCTGGCTTACGCCAAGGTTCGCCACCACGCTGTTTATATTCTTGACGTACGGCAGCGCGGCTAACCCGTCAAAGCCCAGGTAGATGAAAAAGCACATTGCCGCCGCAAGGAGAAACGCCACCAGCTGGCTATCGGTGAGCAGCGAGGCAAAAATCCCCACCGCCGCGTAGCACGCCGCCAGCAGCAGCAAGCCAATGAGCGCCCCCCACGTAGCGCCGCTATCGATGTTGCCCACAGGATTGCCCAAATCCGAAACGGTGTAGAAGTACAGCAGCGTGGGCAAAAGCGAGACGGCAACAACGGTAACGGCCGCCAAAAATTTGCCCGCAATGAGCTGAACTTCGGTGAGGGGATGCGTGAGCAGCATCTCCATAGTGCCGGCTTTGCGCTCCTCCGCAAAGCTGCGCATGGTAATGGCCGGCGCCAAAAACAGGAAGAGCCACGGCGCAATAAAAAACAGGCCGTCGATGTTGGCGTATCCTGCGCTGAGCACGTTCAGCTCGCCCGGCGAAAGCCACAGAAACCAGCTGCACAGCAGCAGAAATACGCCCACCGCAATGTAGCCCGTGAGCGACGAGAAAAAAGAGGCTACCTCTTTCTTAAAGATAAAAAACATGAAATTTCCCCAATAACTTAACAAATTGTCCGGCAAAGTTAGGCAAAAATAGCAAAGTATGCTACTTTTGCAGGCGGTTATATGCCTAATTTGTGCAATTTGCTCATTACAAAAGTGAAAAACAGGCTCAATATACTTTACGTAATATATCTGATCATCAATAAATTAGTTAGGATACTATTCGCCATACTAGCTACGGCAATATTTTCTATTTTTCTTATAGTGTACGCGCTGCGGACTACTCCGGTAAGCGTCACGCCGCTCATGGTTATCAACCAAAAAAAGAGCAAGGTTGCGCCGGAAAAGCGGTGGACGCCCATCGACAGCATTTCACCGGAGGTGGCGTGCGCCGTGATTGCCGCCGAAGACAACAACTTTTTTTACCACAAAGGGTTTGATATTGACGCCATAATGTGGGCCATGAAGCGCAATAGCGAGCAAAGCAAAAAGATATACGGCGCAAGCACCATTTCGCAGCAAACCGCCAAGAATGTTTTTTTGCCGCCCAACCGCACGTGGCTCCGCAAGGTTGTTGAGGCGGGCTTCACCACGCTGATAGAGGCCATGTGGGGCAAGGCGCGCATCATGGAGGTTTACCTGAACGTGATAGAAACGGGCAGCAACATGTACGGCGTAGAAGCCGCCGCGCAGCGCTACTTCCGCAAGCCGGCGATGAAGCTCAGCAAAAGCGAGAGTACGCTCATTGCCGTTGCGCTGCCAAACCCGCACAAGTTCAACCCGGCGAAGCCATCGCCCTACATGCGGCAACGAAAAGAGCATATCTACAAGGTTATGGGAAAAATGCTCGAAACCGGTTGGTATAAAAATATTAAAGACATCAAAAAGATAAAGGTGAACTACCTTGAAGAATGGCCTGTAGAAGACAAGTGAAATTTTGAGCTTACATGTTTGCTGCGATTTACGTAATTTTCATACTTGTCAATTATGAAAATTCTGTAATTCTGTAAATCGAATTTCTGTAAATCAATTTTCTGTAAATCGAATTTCTGTAAATCACATCCGAGAATGTTCAGAAACATAGCAATCATACTACTTTTTTTATCCCTGCCGGTTTGCAAAAAAACGCATGCGCAAATCAGCAAGGAGTACTTTTATGTGAAAGGCACAAGCGAGCTCATTGACCGCAAGTACACGGCTGCCATCGAGAGCTTCAACGTGCTCATCAGGGTGGATACCAACATGCACGACGCCTACTTTCGCCGCGCCATTGCCAAGTACAACCTCGGCGACTTCATCGGGGCGCTCAACGATTTCAACAAGGCTATACGCCTCAACCCGGTGTTTACCTTTGCCTACTTCTACCGCGCCATCACGTACAACAGCATGGGCAACCACAGCGACGCGCTCAAGGATTTGGAGGAAGCCAACGACCTGCGACCCGAGCTGCCGGGCGTTTACTACAGCCGGGCGCTGAGCTACTTTTTCCTGCAACAGTTCGACAAAGCTATCAGCGACTTTGACCGCTTCCTGCGCTACGAGCCAAAAGCGTCGGAGGGCTACGTGAATCGCGGCACGTGCAAGCTGTTCCTGAAGGATACCACCGGCGCTATTGGCGACTACAACCGCGCTATTGCCATAAACCGCTACGACGCCGACGGGTACAGCCGTCGAGGGCGCGTGTACGCCATGCAGAGCAAAAATGAGCTCGCGCTGAGCGATTTTAACGAGGCTATACGGCTTGATACCACTTCGGCCATCAACTACTACTTTCGCGCAATTACCCTCTACAACAGCAAGGACGTCGCCGGCGCGCTCCACGACTTCGACAGGGTGCTCAAACTCGACCCCTACAACGCCCTGACGCTCTACAACCGCGCCCTCATGCTTTCGCAAACGGGAGACTACGACGGTGCGCTCGAAAGCTACGCGCAGGCGGCAGACATTAACCCGGGTAACGTGCTCATATACTACAACCGCGCCGCCGTTTACCTCGAAAAGCAAATGCCCCAACAAGCTATTGAGGATTACAGCAAGGCAATTGAGATATACCCCGATTTTGCCAACGCCTACCTCAACCGCTCGTACGCAAAGCGTATGCGTAACGACATGCGCGGCGCAAAGCGGGATTACGACATGGCGATGAAAAAAATTGCCGACCACCAGAGCAAGCTCACGTCGGACAGCAGCATGGCGCTTTACGCCGACACAAGCCAAAAGTTCAACCAGCTGGTGGCGTTTGACGCTGACTTTGGCAACAAAAACTTTACCGGCGACCAGCTACAGTACCGCCGCGTGGACATTACCCTTCTGCCGCTGTTCCGCATTGCGGTGGGAGTTGCCGAAAATCAGCGTCGCTACGGCGCGTACTTCAACGCCAGCTTTGAAAAATTCAGGCAGCAAGCGCAAGCCGTGCAGGTTTGCGTGGTGAACGGAAAGCCTGCGCGCGACGCCGCCACCCTGCGGCAGGTTACGCAGCAAAGCGAACGATTTATCGACAGCGCAAGCGGAAACGGCCTCGGATACTTTGCCAAAGCCTCGCTGCTGGAGGAGCAAAACCAGTACACTACCTCGCTCACCTTCTACAAGCAGTCGCTGAACATAGACAAGAGCAACGCCTTTTACTACTTTAACCGCAGCGTGGCGCAGAGCGAAATGGTGGAGTTCATCTCAAGCATCGACAACAACACGCAGACGATTGTGCTCGAGCGCGACAACTCTACCAGTATGCAGTACAATTCGCACAGCGAAAGCAAGCAGTACAACTACAACGACGCCATCAGCGACCTCCGGCAAGCCATTGCGCTGCAACCCGACTTTGCGTACGCCTACTACAACCTCGGCAACCTGCAATGCAACTCCAACCAAATGCCCGAAGCCATCGACAGCTACACGCACGCCATAGCGCAACATCCCGGCATGGGAGAAGCGTACTACAATCGCGGGCTGGTGCAGATTTACCTGCGCGACACCGAAAAAGGATGCCTCGACATTAGCAAATCCGGCGAACTCGGCATTAAGGAGGCGTACAACGTTATCAAGCGATTTTGCATAAAAAAGTAGAGGCGGAGAGTTTAGATGTTAGAGTTTAGCCATAGGTTGAGGGTGTGCGGCGGCGATACTTCATTCGCCTTTTTTCCATTTCATCCGGCTCTTTTGCCGTTTCGGAATTTTTTTTGGTGAATCCGGCAGACGGGGTGGCTATTTTTGCACGTTCAAACAAAAACTTATACGTATATGGAGCGAATAGCTGTATTGGCAGCAATGTTGGCGGGCATTTGCCTGTGTCCTGCCTTTGCGCAGACAGGTAACGCCGTTGCGCAGGCGGATGCGTCCGCGTTGTCCTCACCCCCGGCCATGCTGCGTTTCAGCCTCGAAGATTGTTTGCGCTACGCTATGGGCAACAACTTTACGCGGCAGCAAATGCACCTCTCGGAGCAGTCGTACGACGCAGGCTACAGGCAGGCGAAGCGGGAGCGGCTGCCCAATGTGAGCGCATCGCTTAGCGAAAACGTGGGGCATACCTCCGGCGCATCGGCGACGTGGAGCGGCAGCTACGGCGTTAACGCCAGCTTGTCGCTCTACCAGGGCGGGGCTATCGGATATACGATTGAGCAAAACAAGCTGCAAGCGGAGAAGGCGGCCTACCAGACTTCGGCGTACGACAACGAGCTCACCATTCAAATCCTGCAAAATTTTCTGAACGTGCTGGGCTACGAAGAGCTGTTGAAGTATCAGGAGGCGGTGATTGGCGCAAGCGAAGGGCAGCTTAAGCAAGGCAAAGAGCAGTATGCCGCCGGCAAGATACTGGAGAGCGACTACCTGATGCTCGAGGCGCAGCTCGCCAGCGACAAAAGCAACATTGTGGATACCCGCTCAAGTAGAGACAACAGCCTTCTTGCGCTAAAAGGGCTACTGTCGATGGAGCTGAGCCTCGAGCTGCAAATTGTGTACCCCGATACGTCGGCAGTAACGGACATGCAGGTGATGCCTGCACAGGAAGAGGCGCTCCAAAGAGCCTTGTCCGCCCTGCCCGACTTGGAGGTGCTGCGCTACGGCGTGCGCATAGCCGAGGCCAACCTTAAGCTTTCAAAGGCGGGGCGCCTCCCGACGGCAAGCCTCGACGCCGGTCTGAGCACGGGTCGTGAGGGCTATTCGGGGGTTGGCGCGCAGCTCTCCGACCGCTTTAGCCAGCAGGCAGGGGTGCGGCTCAGCATCCCCATCTTCTCAAAGGGGCAAACGCAAACCAAGATACAGCAAAGCCGGCTGAGCCTGCAACAGGCCAAGCTCGACCGGCAGCAGGGCGAGCTGTCCGTCAAGCAGTCGGTGCTACAGGAGTACCTGAACGTGCGTACCGCTCTGGCAAAGTACGAAACCTCCAAAGTAAAGGAAAACGCCTACCGCAAGACATTCGACGCCTACCGCGCACAGTTCAACGCGGGCGCTATCACCGCTGTGGAGCTGCTGCAACAGCAAAACAACTACATCAGCGCCCTGAACGACTACGTGCAAAGCAAGTACAGCTTTATGCTAAGGCGCAAAATGCTGGACGTGTACATGGGGCTGGCTGTTAAAATGTAAAAACAAAAACCACTTTCGCAATGAAAAAGAGAACAAAGATAGCAGGAATAGGAGCCGCCGTCGCTATAGCGGCTACGGTGGCAACCATTTTCATAATCCGCGCAAAGCCGCAGGAGCCGCGACTGATTACGCGCGACGCCGCAGAGGGAACGGTGGAGATTACCGTGATGGCTACCGGATACGTGCAGCCGGTAGATAAGGTGGACATTGGCACGCAAGTGTCGGGCGTTATCGAAAAAATTTACGTGGATTTTAATTCGCACGTTACGCGCGGGCAGCTGCTCGCCGAGCTGGACAAGATGACCCTGCGCGAAAACGTAAGTCAGGCAGAGGCAACGCTGTCGAGTGCGCTTGCCGACCAAACGTATGCGCAGCAAGCCTACGACCGCACCAAGCAGCTCTACGAAGCCAAAGCCGCAACGGACGTAGCCTACGAGGAGGCTGTCAACCGGCTAAGTCAGGCAAAAATGACGGTAACCAAAGCGCAGGCAAACCTGCACCAGTCGCGGGTAAACCTCGGCTACGCCGATATTACCTCCCCCATCGACGGCGTAGTGCTAAACCGCGCAGTAGAGCAGGGGCAAACGGTGGCGGCGTCGTTCAGCACCCCTACGCTCTTCACCATTGCAAACGACCTCAAGAGAATGCAGGTAGAAGCCGACGTGGACGAGGCGGATATCGGAAAGGTGCAGCTGGGGCAACGGGTGTCGTTCACGGTGGACGCATACTCCAACGACGTGTTCGGCGGAACCGTCAGCCAAGTGCGCCTGCAACCCGCCGTTACCAACAACGTGGTAACCTACACCGTCATTATCGAAGCGCCAAACCCCGACGAAAAACTTTTCCCGGGCATGACCGCCAACATCATAATTGTTACGCAAAGCGAAACGGGAATTACAGTTCCTATGGAAGCGCTGTCTTGCAGCTTTTCGCCGGCCGTGATGAAAAAGCTGAACATTATCCCGCCTGCGCAGGGCAATCCGCCAACGGCATTGCCGATGGGGGCGCCGCCCGCCGGAGCATTTGCCCCCAGAGCAGTGTGGGTGCAAAAAGAGTCGGGCATTGCCTCCGTCCCCATAAAAACGGGCATTTCGGACGGCGTGAGCATCGTTGTGAAGGAGGGAATACAGGCCGGCGACAAGGTTGTGCTGTCCGCTACGATAGAGGCAGCGGGCACGAACAGCTCCGCCGCCGCCAACCCGTTCATGCCGCGTCCTCCCGGAAGAAGGTAATTTTGGAGTAATAAGAACTAAGAGCTAAGAGTTGATGAAATCAATTATTCAGGTAGAACGCCTGCGGCGCGACTTTAAGGTGGGCAGCGAAGTGGTGCGCGCGCTCAAGGGCATATCGTTTGCCATCAACGAGGGGGAGTTTACCAGCATTATGGGCGCCAGCGGAAGCGGCAAATCGACCCTGCTGAATATACTCGGATGCCTTGATGCGCCTACGTCGGGTGAGTACTATATTGACGGCGTTGCCGTGAGCGCGCTGTCCGTAAACGACCTGTCCGTTATTCGCAACCGCAAAATAGGGTTTGTATTTCAATCCTACAACCTGCTGGCGCGAACGTCGGCGCTGGAGAACGTAGAGCTGCCCTTGCTCTACAACCATACGGTATCGGGCAGGGAGCGGCGGGAGCGCGCCGAACATGCGTTGGAGCAGGTGGGCTTGCAAAACCGCAGGGGGCATACGCCCAACCAGCTTTCGGGCGGGCAGCAGCAGCGCGTGGCCATTGCCCGTGCGCTGGTCAACGACCCGGTGATTGTGCTCGCCGACGAAGCCACCGGAAACCTCGACACGCGCACATCGTACGAAATTATGAGCCTCTTTCAGGAGCTCAACGCAAAGGGAAAAACCATTGCATTTGTTACGCACGAGCTGGATATTGCCAACTTCACCTCGCGCACCGTATGCCTGCGCGACGGGCATATTGTGAAAGACGAACCGGCTCGACCCTTGTCGGCAAAGGCGGCGCTCGAAGCCCTGCCGCCGGGCGACGATATATAGTTACTCATTAAGCGCAATTGCCATGAACTTCTTAAACCTTCTCAAAATAGCGTACAGAGCCTTGCTGCGCAACAAGACAAGAGCGTTGCTCACCATGCTCGGCGTCATTATCGGCATTGCGTCGGTAATCGCAATGGTGAGCATTGGGCAAAGCTCCTCAAAGAGCATCAACGACCAAATATCGTCTATGGGCACCAACCTGATTATGGTAATGCGGTCGTGGCAGCGGCAAGGCGGCGTTAACGTTGGCTCGGGAAACGTGCAAACCATGACGGCGCGCGACGTGGACGCTATCCGCGAAAATTGCAGGCACATCAGCATGGTTTCGCCGGTGGTGAACGCGTCGGGGCAAATCGTGTTTGGCGTAAACAACTGGCCCGGCAACATTCGCGGCGGAAACGCCGAGTACATGGCGATTAACAAGTTTGAGGTTACTTCGGGAACGAACTTCACCGAAGACGACGTGCGAAACTCCGCCAAGGTGTGCCTCATTGGGGCAACGGTGGTGAACAATATATTCCCGGACGGCGAAAATCCCGTCGGGAAAATCATTCGCTTTGGGAAAATTCCGCTTAAGGTCATTGGCGTGCTCAAAGGCAAGGGGCAAAACCAAATGGGGCAGGATCAGGACGACGTGGTGATTGCGCCCTACACCACAGTGCAAAAGCGAGTATTGGCAATTAACTACCTGCACATGATTATGGCTTCGGCCACATCGGAGCAGGTGGCTATGGAGGCCACCGCCGAGGTGGAAAGCGCCATGCGGATTTACCACAGGCAGGGCGCTACGGACGATTTTCAGGTGCGGACGCAGCAGGAAATGCTCAACATGATGAACTCCGTAACCGGTTTCCTGACGGCGCTGTTGGCGGCTATTGCCTCCATCTCGCTGGTGGTAGGGGGCATTGGCATTATGAACATCATGTACGTAACCGTTACCGAGCGCACCCGCGAAATAGGGCTGCGCATGGCTATCGGCGCAAAGAACAGGGATATCCTCCGGCAGTTTCTCTTTGAAAGCACCATCCTTAGCCTTATTGGTGGGGTGATTGGGATATTCCTTGGGCTGGCGCTCTCATACGTAGCGTCGTGGATACTCAGCTGGCCCTTTATGGTGAGCGGCACGTCCATCAGCGTTTCGTTTTTGGTATGCGCGGCCACCGGAGTCTTTTTCGGGTGGTACCCCGCACGGAGAGCCGCCTCGCTCGACCCCATCAACGCGCTGCGGTACGAGTAGAAGCTTGAGCGGTGCAAGGCCTGCGCCGCAGGCAACAAGCGTTCGTAGGGCATTGCCCTGCGCTATTGACTTCGCCCTTTCAGGGCTTTGCATAAATTAAAAATTGCGTGCGCCGGATTTCCGCGCGGGGCGCGGCGTTCGCAGGGCGTTTGCGTTTTTTCATTGTGCTGCCATTTGAATACCCCCAACGACATTGGGGTATCAATACGCAACGGTCGTGCGCCTCTACACCCTACTCAATCGTGTAGCTGTAAATAATCTTTCCCTTGTGGTTGATGAAGAAGAACCGAAATGCGTCAGCGTTGGCGGAGCAGAGGGTGAAGCCCGGATCGGGGTTGCAAAACTTGGCTCCCTCCGCTGGCTTGACCGCGCGGGCGAGCGAGCCAGCGGAGTTCACCACATAGCTCACCGCAGAGGAGGCCGGCTGAATGTGCTGAAAGTTGTGGATGTGCCCGCAGAAGTAGGCGTTCACCTTGCGCCGCTCAAGTATGGGCGCAAGGCAAGCCTGCATGTCTGCCCTTTCGGAGTCGTCTTTCTTGGTTTCGGCGTACACGGGGTGGTGCCCGATGACAATCTTCCACCTTTCGGTAGAAGCCTCCAGCACGGAGTCAATCCACCGCAGCTGCCTCCCCGCGTCCTGTCGGCGAGCGTCGGGGTAGGTGATGGTATCGCGGCGGTACTTGCTCATCAGCGGCGTGGTGTTGATGAACACCAAAAGGCAGCGCGTGCCGTCATCGGCCGTCAGCGTTTTGGCGTAGTAGTAGTCCGGAGCGTTCCAGCGGCGGCTCACGCGGGAGTAGTCCAGCACCGCCTGCGTGTTGCCTCGATACTCGTGGTTGCCGCACACCGCGCTCCACTCTACCATCAGGTCGGGGTGGTCGTATATGAGCTCGTAGTTGGTCATCCACAGGGGGTCGCTGATGCTCGCCACGCCGCCGAAGTGGTGGATGTCGCCGGCGGCGGCAATCAGCTCCACGTCCAATTCGCCGGCAAGGTAGCCCATGATGCGGGCTATAGGCTTTTGCTCGTAGTAGCCGTTTCGTCCCAAGTCGCTTGCGACAATAAAGTTGACGGCGTTGCCGGAGACTTCGGGGAGGCTGACGCTAACATCATTCGTACACGACGTGGCAAGCAGCATGGCGCATAGCGCGGTAATAATTCGATTCATAATGATTGATGATTAATGGTTAATGATTATTTGTCCACGGATTGCACAGATTTTCACGGATTATAGCGACAAAATTAGCGTAAATTCGTGTAATTCGTGTAATTCGTGGACAAATTATTTTCATTGTAATTCGTGGACACATTTTTTACTGCCCGCCGAAAGCCCCAAAGTGTGCGGCGGGCGCAGGCGATTTGTACTCTTTTCCGTTGACGGTAATCCCTGTTGCGCTAAAGTAGGGCGTGAAGCTGGTGTTGCCGCCGCTTAGCGCGGGCGAGGTTGCTTGCAGGTGAAAATCCCAGCTGCTGTCGTACGTGTAGCTCAGCGGCGGGTTGGCGGCAAAGGGGAAGCTCACAAACAGTGGGTCGCCGCTGCCCGCCGCTGTTCCGCGCACGTCGTGCTCTCCGTAAACCACGTCTGTTACGCCGGGCTTAAAGCCGTCGAATGAGGTAACGGTGCCGTTCTGCACGTGCTGCGACACGTTGCTCTGCGCCGTTCCCGAAGCGTAGTAGTTGTAGTCGATCTTGCTGCTGAGGTCGGGGCCATCGCTTGCATCTACGCCAAACTTGGGCGCTTTTGCGCCGAACATGCAGTTCACGATAAGGTTGTTGTAAACGTTCACGAGGCATCCCGCCTCTGCCCACACCGAGCCGCCCTTAGGCTTGTTGGGGTCGCGCCGCCAGCCGGCGTTGATGATGGTATTGTTGTAGGCGTTGATTTGCGCCTGACTGCGCGTTACGCTGCTGCCGGCGTTGGAGAGCTTAAAGCCGTTGGTGTTGGGGCTGTACATCAGGTTGCCTGCCGCGTCAACCTTGCACCCGGCCTTGACGTTGATGGCTTCGCCGCCCGCCTCGCCGCAGGCGTAGAACAGGTTGTTGGCAAAAATGCAGCTGCCGCCCTGAACGTAGATAGCGTCCTCGCCCGTGCTGCGGAAGGTGGAATTGATGACGACGTACTTCCCGCCGGGGTTATTGGTGTTGAACGCCACCATTCCCTCGCCGCCGCCTGCCTTGAAGAGCCCCGCCGTTACGGAGGGAGAAGTAGCGGTGGTTACCGCGCCGGTGTACTCCACCAGCGCGTGGTCGAGGATAATTTCGCCGCACGTTTCGCTCCCGATAATGCCGCCCCAGAGGCGGGCAAAGGTGTTGGCAGCGGTGCGCTCGGCAGCGGGCACGGTGAAGGTTACAGGCGACTCCGCCGTGCCGTAGCAGTAGAGGTTGCCGTTGACGATGAACTCTATTTTTGTCGTATTCGCGTCCTGCCCCGCCGTGCCGACTACCACCTCCACGCCCTCTTCGATGGTGAGCGTCTTGCCCTGCGGCACGTTAATGTGCCCCGCAACGTTGATAACGGAGTACTTTTTCCACGTACCCTCCACGCTGCCGGTAACGTTCATCGGGTCGTTCAGCGAGACGGTCGCGGAGCAGGTGGCCTTTTCGCCCCCGTCGGCTGCGGTGGCGGTGATTACCGCGCTGCCCGGCTTGATGGCGGTTACCTCTCCGCCGTCAACGGCGGCCACGTCGGGGTCGGAGGTGCTCCAGCTCACCTCTTTGTTGGCGGCGTTGTCGGGGAAGAACGTAACCGTGAGCGTTCTCTTGTCGCCGGGCTTAAGGGTTAGCGAAGCTTCCGAAAGGCCGATGCCTTTCACCGAGAGGTCTTCGTCGTTGTTGGTGCACGCCGTCAGCAGCACAGCGGCCGTCAGCGATAAGGATAGGAATGTGCTTGTTGTTCTCATTTGTTTTTTTGTTGTTTAATGAATTAATGATGAATGATGAATTAATGAAAAATGAATAATAGTTAATTAGTAAATTATCCCCCCCTGCGGGGGATTGGCGCTAATACCTGCCGTCAAAACCTGTACCTTGCTCCCACTTGCAGCATTTGGCCGTAGTAGTCTTTGCGCACGAGCGTTCCGCTGCGGTACCTGTCGTATCCCGCCACGTTTTCGTTGGCGGCGTTTTGCTTCTTGAGGTAGCGCACCATTGGCGTGTTGAGCAGGTTGGTTGCCTTAGCAAAAAGGCTTACGCCCATCCTGAACTTTTTTTCCGCCGCCGCATCCAGCTGTAGGTACCCTCCCTGCCAAATGTCGTTGTCAATGTAGCG
Source organism: Prevotellaceae bacterium (assembly GCA_031284065.1). GTDB lineage: Bacteria > Bacteroidota > Bacteroidia > Bacteroidales > UBA932 > JAITMY01. The sequence goes on along the minus strand of JAITAP010000242.1, from coordinate 4,839 downwards.
CGACACGGCGTAGAGCCTGTCGCCGGTGTAGGAGAGGGCAAGCTGTGCGTTCCAGCCGCTCCGCACACCCGTGTAGAGCAGCGAGAGGTTGGCAACATGCTTCGACTGCCCGTTGAGCGGGCGTGTTTTCTCAACGTTCCTCACGAGTATCTTTTCAGAAGCTTCGGGGTCGGGGTTGTCGTAGCTGAGCAGCTTGGTGGTGGTAATCTGCGACTGCGTAAAGGTATAGTTAGCCTTTACCCCAAAAGCGTAGAAGTACTTGGTCACATCCACCTCCAGCCCGTAGTTGGTGGCGTTGCCAAAGTTGGCAGGCATGTAGAAAGTCCCCTGCCCCTGCATCAGCATCCCGTACTCAATGGGGTTTTCGAGCCTCTTGTAGAACAGCCCCGCCATGAGCTGCTCCGACGGGCGGGGGAAAAACTCGTACCTTAGCTCTGCGTTGTGCGCTACGGTATGCTTCAGGTCGGGGTTGCCCGCCTCCGTGAAGTCCTCGTTGAGAATACGGTAGGGCACTATCTCGAAAAAGCTCGGGCGGTTGATGGACTTGTAGTACGAGGCGCGGACGCTGCTGTTGCCTGTGGGCGAGTACTTCAGGTGCACGCTGGGCAGGTAGTCCGCGTAGGTTTGGCTGCCGGTGTTCGGCGCTCCGGCAATGGCGTACTTGAGGTAGTAGCCTTGCTCTGTCGCCTCCGCCCGCACGCCTGCGGTGAGGCGTAGCGGCCTGCGGCCGTGCGTCTTTACCGTAGCCTGCCCGTAGCCCGCCGCTATCCTTTCGGAAGCGTCGTAGTTCAGCGGATTTCCCACCGCGCCGTGCGGCGTGAAGACCATAAAGCTGATTTCGCTGTAGTCATTCCAGTCAACACCCTTGACGAGGTTGCTGCGTGCGCCTTCGGGCTTGCCCTCGTCGTAAGGTCTGAAATCGTATTGGTTAAAAAAGTTGCCGCGCTGCTTGTCGCGGTAGAGCGCCCCCGCCGCAAGCTCCACCTCTGCGCCCAGCTCCTCCGCCGCGTGGGTGTAGGCAAGGTTGAGGTATCCCGCCCAATCCTCGTCGGCGTTGTGCTCCCAGCGGCGGTCGGCGCCTCCGAGCGTTACCACTGAGGTGAGGTTCTCCACCCCGCTCCGCACCGTAGCTTGGGTATATACGGAAGCATTGTCGGGCGTTTCGCTGAACGCTCTGGAGTATGCCCCCGACCACTCGATCCGGAGCGCCCCCGCGCCAAAGCGGTGAGCGCCCTTTAGCGTGCTGTTCGCCACGCTCTGGCGGTTGAGGCGGAAGCGCGTGTCGAAGGAAAGGTTGCAGTCGCCCTGCGCGGGGTTGTAGCCAATGCTCAGGTCGGTCTTGCGGTTGTCCCTCACCTGCGCCTCGCTAAGGTCCATGTAGGCGTTGTACCACGTCAGCTTGTGCTGCGGGGCGAGGCGGTAGTCCAGCTTGGCGTGCAGCCCGTAGCGGGTGTGCTGCTCGGAGTAGGTGCGGTCGTTCTTGTCGGTGAGCACAGGCAGGTTGGAGGCGTCGCTGGTGGCGGTTGTCGCGCCGTAGTAAACGCTGTTGCTGCCCCGATAGGTGTTTTGGTAGCTCCCCGCGAGCATAATCCCCAGCCGCCCGCCGAGCAGCCTGTCGCCGCAGGAGAAGCCGCCACTCAGGGCAGGCGATGCGCCGCCTGCCCTGAGGCGAATAAGGCTGCCGGAGAAATCGCGGGCTTTGGCAGGATAGCTCTCCCCGTACAGCTCGTAGGGCGAGGCTTTGGCGGCAGCCCCCGCGTCGAAAGAGTAGAAATCGCGGGAGAGGAACAGGGCGTTGTAGCCGGTGGATATGCTCGCCTGCACGCTGCGACGCGCGGGAGCGTCTTTCATGGCAAGGTTAACAGCGCCGCCCACAGCGTCGCCCTCCATGTCGGCGGTGAGCGACTTGGTTACCTCCAAGCGGTCTAACAGCTCCGAAGGGAAAATATCCAGCGGGACAAAGCGGTTTTTGCTGTCGGGGCTTGGAATTTTCACGCCGTTCACCAGCGTGTAGCTGTACCGCTTATCCATTCCCCTCAGGATGGCGTACTGCCCGTCGCCGCTGCGGCTGCGCTCTACGGTAACCCCCGAAACGCGCTGTATCACGTTGGCCACCGTAACGTCCGGCGAGAGCTCAATAGCCTTTGCGCTCACCACGCTCACCACGCGCGGCGATATTCGCTCTGCGCTGCGCGCTCCGGCTTCGGTATCGTCGGCGGCATGTCCGTACACCACCACCTCGTCCACCTCGAGGTGCGCCGGTTCAAGGCGGATGGTGAGCGGCGCAGGCGTTTCGCGAATCGCGCCTGCGCCAAACGGCACCTCTTCCGCCTTATACCCCAAATATGTGCAAACCAAAACGCCGGAGTTTTGCAAGGCGTGGATGGCAAAGCTGCCGTTCAGCCCGCTCACGGCGCCTTTCGTCGGCTCTTCTTTCAGCGCAATTGTAACGCCAACCAGCTCCTCGCCCGTTTGTGCGTCTTTCACGATTCCCCTGATGGAGCTTGCCGATGCTATGCCTGCGAACAGCACGGCGGTGATTAAAAGTGAATACCTCATTTTTTCCCTTAACAAGTTTGGGACAAAAGTAGGGCAGGCCGGTTAAAGAAGCATTGCGGATTTGCTACAAATTGGCTGTGAAGCTGTGAACAAAGAGTTACGAAATTGTCGCTATTTTGACCAAACCGGTTTTTTCCCGTATATTCGGTATAAAATACTTTTTCCGGATGGAGCACGAAACAGTACAGAAATTGATTGCTTGCAGCAGGCAGGGCGACACAAAGGCCTTTGGGCAGCTGGTTGCTGCATTTCAGTCGCTCGTTTTTCGGTTAGCGTTCCGCTTGCTGTGCAGCAGCGAAGATGCGCAGGATATGGTGCAGGAAGTTTTTGTCAAGGCATGGCTACAGCTGGGCAGGTATAACTCCCGGTACCGGTTTTCGACGTGGATATACAGAATAACCTGCAACATGTGCTACGACAAGCTGCGCTCCGCGTCGCGCAGCGCGGAGGTAGCCGGAGCCCTGCCCCCCGCCGCCGCGCTGAGCATCCCCTCTCCGGAGCAGGTGGAGACTGCCAGTGCAAATCGCGAGCTGAAAGAATTGATCATGTACCTGACCAACCGCCTCTCCCCAAAGCAAAAGCTGGTGTTCACGCTTAGCGACATAGAGGGTTTGGAGGCGGGAGAGATTGAAGAAGTAACGGGACTGTCCGCCGGACAAATTAAAAGCAACCTGCACCTTGCGCGAAAGTATATCAGAAGTAAAATCAATGCAGCATCATAAAATTATGGAGAACAGGAGAACATACGAAGAAATTATCGGCTACCTCAGGCGCGCCTCGCCTGCGCCCGAAGACTCGGAGGCGTTAACGCGAAGCGTTATGGCGCAAGTCGAGCACATTGCCCAAAACAAAAAGAAGTGCAAGGCCCTGCGCATTACGGGGTGGCTGTCCGGCGTAGCCGCCTGCCTGATGCTTTGCCTGCTGATGTACCAAGCCTCACAATTTGCGCCACTCCGTCAGGACGAAGTAAAGCCGGCGGCTCTACTTGTCGGGCAGGCAAGGGTTGATACTCCCAACATGCCGCAAATTTGCGCTATCGGCAGCGCAGAGTCCGGAAAAATGAGCATTACAGAAATTATCAGGGAAAAATTAGGCGAACAAAATAGAAAAGAGCAGCGCTACGCCGCCTACCTGCGCTCAATAAACATGCAAGACAACTTTTAAAAATGATTTACTATGAAAGCGAATGTACTTATTGGAGGATTGCTAATGTGCGGCATGGTATCATGCGTCAGCAATTATAAAGTGGTAACAAGCATCAACGCCGACGGCTCCTGCCTGCGGGAGGTGTACGCAAAGTGCGACTCGGCTTTTTTGGCCGGCAACATGAAGCACAACCCCTACATGTTTTACCTTGACTCCGGCTGGAAAATTACAACGACGGACAGCGATGAGCATTACCAAAAGCGCGGCGTGGAGTACAACGGAAAAATCAGCCGGACGTTCCGCGCTATCAACGAAATTTCCGCAGGGCTGCGATGTAAGGAGGAAGAATTTCGCCCGCTGGCGGCTCCAACGGAAACCTTCCAAAAACGTTTCAGGTGGTTTTACACCTACTACACGTTCAAAGCCGTTTACCCCGGCATTGCCGACCAAATGCCGGTTGCGATAGACAAGTACATGAGCCGGGACGAGCAAATGCTGTGGCTGCGGGGAGACTTATCCGCCTGTCGGGGAATGAACGGGATGGAGCTGAATGATAAGCTGGACGAAATTGCAAAGCGTTTCTACGCGTGGCGCTCAAGGAATTTCTATGAAGCCTGCTTTGAAGCCATCTGCGATTTTGAAAACCGCTTGGGCAACAGCCCTTACGCTTCCCAGCTTCCGGCCGCAAAAGACACCCTGTTCCTGATGGTTGTTATCGAGGGTAAGTTTTACGAAAAGGATATGGAAAACCAGCCTCAAATGGTTGAAGTCATATACCGGATGCTTGATAAATACTTCGAAACAGGCTATTTTTCGGATTTGTACCGGCAAAACGAGGCACAGATTGACACGCTGTGCGAGAATCGCGGGAAGCGTCTGGAACGTTTGGAAGAAAAATTGTTTGCCAATAACGTTGAGTACGTCTTAACCCTCCCCGGCACGCTTGTTGACGCAAACACCCCGCTGATTAATCAGGATACCTTGAGGTGGAAAGTTACGGCAGTGCGCTTCCTGACGGACGACTACGAGCTGACGGCTACCTCCCGCGAGGCCAACCGCTGGGCTTTTGCCGTAGCTTTCTTCCTCGTCGCGCTGTCGGCGTACTGCTTGGTAAGGGCAAAGCATTTAACAAAA
>JAITAP010000238.1 GCA_031284065.1 Prevotellaceae bacterium | reverse complement strand
CATCTTGCGTGCAGCAAACGCTAAAGCGGTTGTAGGCCACTCCTCCGAAAAAATAAAAATCCACTATGCAAACCATGCAGAAAGATTACGCCATGTTAGACAAATTCAAAGAGTACTATGCGCAAAAATAGCCACCGGAAACGTACGGCAGGGGTGCGGGGCAGGGCAAAAATCGCTTTGCGCGTACTCGGTAACGGGCTTTTAGCGCTGGTAAATTGCTTAGGTGTCATGAGGTGCAAAGCGCATATTTTTTACGTTCTACACGGCGTTACAGCCACCATGCTCTGTCGGTTATTGGCAACGCCATGTTTCCTGCCGAGAGCTGCGGCTTAATCCTGTGGTCGCGCGGCACGGGCTGGCTGCCCGAAGGCGCGTACGGTGGCCTGACGAAAAGCCTACTGCCAATATGTCGCGTAGCATGAGTTGCATTTACTCGCCCTGCTGCATGAGGTACGCCTTAATGAAATCTTGCAGCTCGCCGTCGAGCACGGCCTGCGCGTTGGAGGTTTCGTGCCCCGTGCGGTGGTCTTTCACCATTTTGTAGGGGTGCAGAACGTAGCTTCGGATTTGCGACCCCCACTCAATTTTTTTCTTTTGCCCCTCAATTTCGTTTTGCGCCTCGCGACGCTTGCGCAGCTCCAGCTCGTAGAGCTGCGAGCGGAGTATGCGCATGGCATTTTCCTTGTTTTGCAGCTGGGAGCGCGTTTCGGTATTCTCCACCGCTATGCCCGTCGGGATGTGGTAGAGCCGCACGCCGGTTTCCACCTTGTTTACGTTCTGCCCGCCCGCGCCGCTCGAGCGGTAGGTGTCCCACTTTATTTCGCTTTGGTGCACCACAATTTCGATGGAGTCGTCCACCGCGGGAGAAACAAAAACTGAGGCAAACGTAGTCTGCCGCTTTCCCTGCGCGTTGAAAGGGGATATGCGCACGAGCCGGTGCACGCCGTTTTCGCTCTTGAGAAATCCGTAGGCGTACTCGCCCTCAAACTCGACGGTGGCAGACTTTACGCCCGCCTCTTCGCCGTCCTGCATGTCGGAGATTTTGGCTTTGTAGCCGTTAATTTCGCCCCAGCGCAGGTACATTCGCATGAGCATTTGCGCCCAGTCGAGGCTTTCGGTGCCGCCTGCGCCGGAGTTGATTTTGAGAATTGCGCCCAGCTTATCCTCCTCGCTGCGCAGCATGTTGCGCATTTCGAGCTCCTCTATGGAGCGCAGCGCCTTGCCGTACTGCTGCTCCACCTCGCCGTCGGACGCTTCGCCCGCTCCGGCAAACTCGAGTAGCACGTTCAGGTCGTCAACGTTACGCTTTACGGCGTTGTACAAAGAAATCCACGCCTTGATGCCCGACGCCAGCTTGAGCTGCTGCTCGGCTTTTTTTGCGTCGTCCCAAAAGGTTGGGTCATGCGTTTTAGCCTCTTCCTCCTCCAGCCGGAGTTGCTTGTTTTCGACGTCAAAGATGCCTCCATAGCGCTTGCTCGCGCTTGACCAGCTCTTTGGCCTGCTCAGTTGTTACCATTTTCTTGCTTGTTTTACGATTTATAGCTCAATTGGGGTACAAAGGTAGCAATCTTTTTCATTTGTTTATCTACAAAGTAAATTTCAATAGAGCTTGTTACGCAAGCAGCTTCACTTTATTCTTTTTTTTTAACCCTAAAAACCGTGCCGGGTATTCATAAACGTTTATCTTTGTATGTTTTTTAATTTACAATACGTTTTATGCAAACCATATATAATTTTGATAAAGTAGTTGACCGGCAAGGAACTAACGCGCTAAAGGTGGACGCGCTGCGGGCGCGGTACGGCGCAGAGGACTTAATTCCGCTGTGGGTTGCCGACATGGATTTTGAAGCGCCCCCCTTCATCGTTGACGCTCTTCGCGCACGAATGGAGCACCCTGTCTTTGGGTACACGCAAATTTCGCAGGGGTACTGGCCGTCAATCATCCGGTGGCTGGAGGAGCTGCACGGGTGGGAGGTGAAGCGGGAGTGGCTGTGCTATGTTCCCGGAATTGTTACGGGCATTGGGCTGGCGCTGAATGTCTTTTCGGAGGCGGGCGACAAGGTCATTATCCAGCCCCCCGTGTACCACCCCTTCCGGCTCGTTCCCGAAGCCAACGGGCGCACGGTAGCCTGCAACCCGCTGCGGCTGGCCAACGACCGCTACGAAATGGACTTTGAACAGCTGGAGCGGCTCATCGACGACAAGTGCAAGCTGCTCATCCTGGCCAACCCGCACAACCCGGGCGGCGTTGTCTGGAGCCGCGAAACCCTGCTGACGCTCTCCGACCTTTGCGCCCGCCACCGCCTGCCGGTGATTGCGGACGAAATTCACGCCGACATGGCGCTGTACGGCAGCCGGCACATCCCGTTTGCCTCCGTTTCGGAGGCGGCGGCGCAGGGCAGCATCACGTTCAACGCGCCGTCGAAAACGTTCAACATTGCGGGGCTGAAAAGCTCCTTTGCCGTCATCCCCAACGCCGACCTCCGCGCGCGCTTCTACTCGTGGCTGCGGGCAAACGAAGTCAACGAGCCCGCCATATTCGCCTCCGTTGCCACCGAAGCCGCCTACACGCACGGGCGCGAGTGGCTGCGGCAAATGCTGGCGTACGTGGAGGGCAACGTTGGCTACGTGGAGCAATTCCTCGCAAGCCACATCCCCGCCATCCGCGTGATGCGCCCGCAGGCGTCGTTCCTCGTATGGCTGGACTGCCGCAAGCTGGGCTTAGATCACGCCGCGCTGGTGGACTTGTTTGTCAACCGCGCAAAGCTGGCGCTGAACGACGGCGAAATGTTCGGCTCCGGCGGCGAAGGGTTTATGCGCCTCAACGTCGCCACGCCCCGAAGCGTGCTGGAGCGGGCAATGGCGCGGCTGAAAAAAGGAATGAACCTTGAATAGCGAACAATGAAATAATGCCTCATAGCCCTAACCGGGGGTTAAACCCCCGTTAGGGCTTTACGACGCTAACGCAAATATTTTCCCTTGCAATTTCAACTAACAAATGCAACTTTAAAGCAAAAAAAAACGCTACCTTTGTAAAATGGATAAAAAAACTGCGGTCGGGCTGGTACGTCGTTGCCAATTGGATGATTGATGTATCAAAGTATCTCATGACGGGTGTGCTGCTATCAACCGTGTTCAAAGACATGGAGGACAAGGCAAGCCTTTACATAGTTAGCTCTGTCGTCTGTATTAGTATTCTGGCATTTGGTATAATCATTAAAAACACTGAAAAAAAGTAATATGATTGCTATTTCATTATTCCTTGGGCTTTTTATATTAGCCGCTATTGTTACTGTTGTTGCTAAGGTACAACAACAACAGAGGGAGCGTTTATAAATAGCTTCCCGTAGCCCTCACAAAATTTTAAACCCTGTCAGGGTTTTACGCCATTATTCACTATTCATTACGACTTTGCTGCAACGAGAGCACATTACTATATAAAAACCTACGCCGCGCAAGTCCCGCAGGAACGGCGCTTGATTAACCGTAGCTTTAGCCTACGGTAGCGGCGCGGATGCCTCCCCAAAGTCCCGCAGGGACGACACTTGATTAACCGCAGGCTAAATAGGTTAAGGGCTGAAAGCCCGAAATCAATAGCGCAGGGCAACGCCCTACGAAAGGAGCGAGGCACACCGCCTTAAGCCCTGAAAGGGCGAAATCAATTTGCGAAAAAACGGATTACGCCCTTTCAGGGCTTGAGGGCGGCGCGGGAGCGCGGCGTTCGCAGGGCGTTGCCCTACGCTAATGATTTCGCCCTTTCAGGGCTTGAGGGCGGCGCGGGGGCGCGGCATCCGTAGGGCGTTGCCCTACGCTAATGATTTCGCCCTTTCAGGGCTTGAGGGCGGCGCGGGAGCGCGGCGTTCGCAGGGCGTTTGCGTTTTTCATTCCGTAGGAATGAATCGCTCGGTAGAAAAGGGCAATGTTCTCGGTGCAACACATTCCGGTAGGAATGTGCCCACAAATATTTCGGAGCCATTCCTACGGAATGTCGGGTTTGGTGGCAGGGATGGTTTTCTACCGAGCGTTCCATCCCTAACGGGATGGCGTTTGAGAGTTGAGAATTGGCTAACGCCGCGCAAGTCCCGCAGGGAC
>JAITAP010000235.1 GCA_031284065.1 Prevotellaceae bacterium | reverse complement strand
GAGCTTGCCGGAGAAGGATTTCGCCGCGCCGACATTGTCCGCTGGAAAGACGCCAGCGGCAAAATGCTTGCCGAAACGGCGCTGAACGGCCCGCTCAACCGCATAACGGGAACAATTGACTACAACGAAACCGACCCCTACATGCGGGCTATTATTGACCCCGGCAAGTTGGAAAAGATAGAAGATCGCAAGTTTGCACCACACAACCGCTACCTGCCCATTTCGCAATCTAATATCGACAAAAACCCGCAGCTGACGCAGACTGACGGGTACTAACATTCCCTTCGCAAAGAGAGAGAGGTTGCTCAAGCTTGAGCAACCTCTTTTTTTACGCTGCTGACTTTTGGGTATTGCTTTTCATGAAACGCTTCGAGGGCAACTGCAATCCGTCAAAAATGGTACGCCTGCGTAGCATGAGCTGCTTATTGGAAACGGTATACCCACCCCATGCATCAACAATACTACAGAGCAAGGCAACCGGCTGCACGCCGCAGCCCTTAGGCGTTCTCCCGTTCGTTCAGGAGCTTTTGCAGCGCGTACATTTCGTCGCGGTGCGCTGCTGCGGCCACGAAGTCGAGCTCTTTGGCGGCATTTTCCATAGCGCTTTTTTCGCGGGCTATGGCTTTTTGGAGCTCGGGCATGCTCATGTACTGCAACACCGGGTCTGCCGCTACGCTAACGTCGGCAGGCTCGGCGTAGTATGTGGCGATTGGCTTCAGCTCTTCGCCCGAAAGAATGGCGCGGTTGCTCTTTATCACCTGCGTTGGCGTAATGTTATTTTTTTCGTTATACGCCAGCTGCTTTTCGCGGCGACGGTTGGTTTCGCTAATGGTTTGCTGCATGGATTGCGTTACTTTGTCGGCGTACATGATGACCAGCCCGTTCACGTTGCGGGCTGCTCGTCCTGCCGTTTGCGTAAGCGAGCGGGAGTCGCGCAAGAACCCTTCCTTATCGGCGTCGAGGATGGCTACCAGCGACACTTCGGGCAGGTCCAAGCCCTCGCGCAGCAGGTTTACGCCAACCAGCACGTCGAACAGCCCTTTGCGCAAATCTTCCATAATCTGCACGCGCTCCAGCGTGTCCACGTCGGAGTGAATGTAGCGGCAGCGGATTTGCGCCTTGTACAAAAACTTGGTGAGCTCCTCCGCCATGCGCTTGGTGAGCGTGGTAACCAGCACGCGCTCGTCTTTTTTTGCACGAATCAGGATTTCGCCAATCAGGTTATCCACCTGATTGGAGCTTGGCCGCACCTCTATCACGGGGTCAAGCAAGCCCGTCGGACGTATCAGCTGCTCCACCACAACGCCCTGGCTTTTCTTCAGCTCGTAGTCGGCGGGCGTGGCGCTGATAAACACCGCCTGCGGGATGAGCGCTTCAAACTCCTCAAACTTGAGCGGGCGGTTATCCACCGCCGCCGGCAGTCGGAAGCCGTACTCCACCAAGTTTTGCTTTCGCGAATGGTCGCCGCCGTACATGGCGCGTACCTGCGGCACGGTTACGTGGCTTTCATCTACCACGAGCAAAAAATCTTTTGGGAAGTAATCGATAAGGCAAAAGGGTCGCGACCCGGCGCTACGGCCATCAAAGTAGCGCGAGTAGTTTTCGATGCCGGGGCAGTAGTTCAGCTCTTTCATCATCTCGAGGTCGTACTCCACGCGCTGCTTCAGCCTTTTTGCCTCCAGCAACTTTCCTGCGCTTTCAAAAAACTCGCACTGCTTCACCAAGTCGTCCTGAATGTCGCTGACGGCGGCGTTCATGCGCTCTTTGGTGGTAACAAAAATGTTGGCGGGGTACACCTTCACCGCTTCGGGACGGTCGATCACGCCTCCGTTAACGGGCTCAAACAGCTCGATTTTTTCCACCTCATTTCCAAAAAAAACAAAGCGGTAGGCAAAATCTCCGTGAGCGGCGCGTACATCTACCGTATCGCCCTTCACGCGAAAGCATCCCCGCTTGAACTCAAGCTCGTTGCGCGAGTACATGCTATCTACGAGCAAGTAGAGCAGCTTTTGCCGGCTCAGCTTTTGCCCCACCCTTACGGCGATGGTGTTGCTGTGAAAGTCCTCCGGATTTCCGATACCGTAGAGGCACGATACGCTCGAAACAACAATCACGTCGCGCCGCCCCGACAGCAGCGACGACGTTGTGCTTAGGCGCAGCTTTTCAATTTCGTCGTTCACGGCGAGGTCTTTCTCTATGTACGTGTCGGTGGTGGGAAGGTACGCCTCCGGCTGGTAGTAATCGTAGTACGACACAAAGTACTCCACGGCGTTGTGCGGGAAAAACCCCTTAAACTCGCCGTAGAGCTGCGCCGCCAGCGTTTTGTTGTGGCTCAGCACCAGCGTGGGGCGGTTGAGCTGCGCCACCACGTTGGCTATCGTGAACGTTTTTCCCGAACCCGTTACCCCCAGCAGCGTGTTGTAGGTTGCACCGCTATGCAGCGCCTCCACCAGCTCCGCTATGGCGGTTGGCTGGTCGCCGGTTGGCTGATATTCCGAAGTTAACCCAAATTCCAAGAGATTTTAGCTTTTAAATGGCGCCGGAACGCCGTTTTATGTGCATCCCGAATGTCCGTTTTTATTTTTTACGCTCTTTTTGTGCCAACAGGTGTGTTAATTCCTGCTCTACATCTTCGATGGTTGGCAATGCCGATTTCAGCTCTTCGGGGATGGCTTTGCTTAGCTGGTAGTCGCTCACACCTATCGGCTGATTATACCCTTTCAGTGCGTATTGCGCCATAATTTCATCCTTTCCGCGGCAAAGTAATAACCCGATGGTTTTACTGTCATGTTCTCCTTTTAGCTTGTCGTTAACCACATTGATGTAAAAGTTCAGCTGTCCGGCATACTCCGGTTTGAAAGGCGTTGCCTTTAGCTCTACCACGACGTAAGCATGAAGCTTGATGCTGTACAAAATCAAATCGACGTAAAAATCTTTTTTCCCGATTTGGAAATGCTTTTGGCGGGCAACAAACGCAAAGCCAGCCCCCATTTCCAGTAAGTATTTGGTAACATGATTTACCAGCTGCTCTTCTATGCTCCGCTCGTCTGCCTGCTCCCGTATGCCTGCAAGGTCGAAAATGTAAGGGTCTTTCAAAAGATAGCCGGCCAAGTCGCTCTGCGGTTTGGGGAGCGTAGCTGTAAAGTTATTCACTTTTTGCTTTTCTACTTGGCGCTGAAACAATCCGCTTTTGATTTGTAAATCAAGTATCGTGCTGCTCCACCCAAACTCCACAGACTGCTTCATATACCAGTAGCGAAACCCCAATTTTAAGTTGCTGTTCATCAGGATAACATGAGAAGCCCAATTGATTTTAGATACCGGCGAATTTGCAAATACCGATTCAATTTGCGCAAGAGGCTCGTGCGTAATCTGAGCCAATACTAATGGAATATCCTGTATTTGGGCAGGCGTTTCCTGCCCCGTTGGGGTTAACTCTGTATCAGCCACTTGTAATTGGGCAAGAGGCTCTTGCCCAATTGCCGAGTTAGCTGCTTGTAATTGGGCAAGAGGTTCTTGCCCAATTATATCTAATTCTGTATCAGCCACTTGTAATTGGGCAAGAGGCTCTTGCCCAATTGCCGAGTTAGCGGCTTGTAATTGGGCAAGAGGCTCTTGCCCAATTGCCGAATTAGCTGCCTGTAATTGTGCAAGCCTTTCCTGCGCAATTTCGGATTTATCCAAAACCTTTGCGACAGCCAAAACCTTTGCAGCGGTAGGATTCTCCAGCTCCTTGTCGGCAATAAGCAACTGCTTCAACACCTCCAAAGGATACTGTCTGGCAAATTGGCACATATATTTCAGGTTTCTTGGGGAGTAGCCCTTCTTTTCGGGATATTTATTTCTAATGGCTTGCGATATTTTTTCAATCACTTTGCCCCCCCAACCCGATTTTTCTTGGTTGAACAAGATAAAATGCCCTATTTTCCAGTAGTGCAGCAGCATTTGCACATTGGCTGCCGCAACAAGCTTTACTTGCGCTTGCTCTATCTCCACGCCTATAGCATGTACAAATAGCTCAAACTCTTTCCGTTGTACTTTACTGACCGATGTTTTCATACAATAAATATCCGTATTTATTTGCAAGGCAGGGCGACGGGCGACATTTTACCACCCAAAACCACCTTCACTTACTGTTCGCCGCTCAGCAGCTTTTCTACCTGCAAAAATACATTTTCGGCGGTAAACCCAAACTTTTCGTCCAGCACCTTGTAGGGCGCGGAAAACCCGAAGTGGTCAAGCCCAAACACCGCTCCATTGTCGCCCACAAAGCGGTGCAGGGTGGAGGGCAAGCCTGCGGTAAGCCCAAACACGGGCGCCCCTGCGGGGATAACCTCTTGGCGGTAGGCTTTGTCCTGCGCAAAGAACAGCCCCTCGCTTGGCGCGGAAACGACTTGCACGCGCAGCTTTTTGCGCTCCTCCAGCAGCTTGGCGGCGTCCACCAGCGTGGCAACCTCCGAGCCGTTGGCAAGCAACACTACGTCCGGCGTTGGGGATTTTTGTACCACGTATGCGCCGCGACTTGCCTGCAACGCCTCTTCGTAGCGTTTTCCGCTTGCGGCGGGCAGGTCTTTGATGTTTTGCCGCGACAGGATGAGGGCTGTAGGCGTGGAGGTGTTCTCCAACGCCAGCTTCCACGCCACCGTTGTTTCCTGCGTATCCGCCGGGCGGAGCGCCAGCACGCTGTTTTGCCCGTGATGATTTTTGAGCTGCTCCATCAGGCGGATTTGCGCCTCCTGCTCCACCGGCTGGTGCGTAGGCCCGTCCTCGCCAACGCGGAAAGCGTCGTGCGTCCAGACGTACTTTACGGGCAGCCGCATGAGGGCAGCCAACCGCACGGCAGGCTTCATGTAGTCGGAAAAAACAAAGAACGTGCCGCACACCGGAATAACGCCGCCATGCAGCGCCATGCCGTTCATCACGCACGCCATCGTCAGCTCGCTCACGCCCGCCTGCAGAAATGCTCCCGAAAAATCGCCTTTGGCAAACGCCTTGCTGTTCTTCAAAAATCCGTCGGTCTTGTCGGAGTTCGACAAGTCGGCGGAAGATACCACCATGTTCTCCACGCTCTTTGCGAGCGTTGCCAGCACCGCCGACGACGCCGCGCGCGTCGCCTGATTTTCCTTTTGCGCAATCCCCGCGTAGTCCACTGCGGGCGCATCTTTGGAAAAGAATTTTTTCAGCTTTGCGGCAAGCTCGGGGTTCGCTTTTTCCCACGCTGCCTGCTCCGCCTTTTTTCCGGCGGCAAATTTTTCCAGCGCGGCCTTGCGGTCGGCGTACAGCTTGGCGGCTTCGTCAAAAATCACAAACGGGTTTGCGGGGTCGCCGTTCAGATTTTTGACGGTTTCCTCAAACGACGCTCCGGCTTCACCCAGCGGCATACCGTGCGTAGCGGTTTTATTCTCAAAGCTGCCGCCGTCGGCAGTTCGGGCGCCCTTGCCCATGATGGTTTTGCCTATGATGAGCGTTGGGCGTTGCCGTTCGGCGTTGGCTTTTTGCAGCGCCTCGCGGATTTGCAGAGCGTTGTTGCCGTCAATGGTGATGACGCTCCACCCCCACGCCTCGTACTTTTTTGCCGTATCCTCGTCCGTTACCGCGCTTGTTTCGGTGGAAAGCTGAATACCGTTGCTGTCGTAAAACATGGTAAGGTTGTACAGCCCAAGGTATCCGGCAAGCCGTCCCGCGCCTTGCGAAACCTCCTCCTGCACGCCGCCATCCGAAATGAAAGCGTAGGTTTTGTGGCTCATCCATTCGCCGAAGCGGGCTGCCAGAAATCGCTCGGCAATAGCCGCTCCTACCGCCATAGTATGCCCCTGCCCCAGCGGGCCGGAGGTGTTCTCCACGCCCCGCTGCACATCTACCTCAGGATGCCCGGGCGTAGGGCTGCCCCACTGACGAAAAGCCGCCAGCTCGTCCGTGCCGTACTTCCCGCAGAGCGCAAGCACGCCGTAGAGCATGGGCGACATGTGCCCGGGGTCAAGGAAAAAGCGGTCGCGGTTAATCCACGCCGCGTCGCTGGGGTCGTAATTCAAAAATTCGGAGAAGAGCACGTTGACAAAATCTGCGCCGCCCATAGCGCCGCCCGGATGCCCCGACTTGGCTTTTTCGACCATAGCTGCCGCCAAAATACGGATGTTATCCGCTGCACAATTTAAAGTTTTTACCTCATTCATGTTTTTTTATATTACTTATAATTATTACTATCCTTTAGGCCAACATTTTAACATAAAGCGTGTATTTATAATTGTTGCAATGAACCCAAATGCTACAAAAGTAACGACGTATCCAATCAGCTGTTGAATGGAAATAACCACTCCATAGTATAACTGTAGTGCGGATTGACCGATTACCGTAACTGCTATAACCGCTAAAAAAATGAGCATAACCGGTGACAGGATATATCCTGCCTGCTTTTTTTTCAACAGCATAATACCCCCAATCAGGCAGGTTGGAAAAATAAGACCAATATCAATAACAAACGTAGGCTCGGTAGTGGATATATCTATGATGTCCAAAGGTGTGTCTGTGAACAGGGTGGGCAGTATGCTCATCAACCATACCAGCGCCGTACATCCGGCAATTATTGTAAAAATGGCGGTTCCAACATACTTCCTGTCTTTATTCACCGGTTCAATTGTTGTATTCATGTCAATCATACTGAGGACAAATGTGAAAAACGCGACAGAAAATGCTATAAGATATAGCAGAAACATACGGCTGTAAGTAATGCCAAAGGCGGTTGTTGCCGAATAGTAGAGGATAGACACAAGAAGCCCTCCATGCAGAAGTTTCGCTTTTGGCCCTGAGTCCCGTTTCAACGTGGCTATAAGCAGTCCTAATGATACCAAAAGCATCACTAAATCAGAACCTTTAGCAGTAGTGGCTTTCAGCATGGAGTTATTTGCATAAACCCCATTCCCAAACAATTGTATTGTTTCACCATAAATATTTTCAACAAATTCCGGTTTGCCGCCGTCGCTGTAAAACAGCCCCATACCTGCATTGCACCAAACAAGTATTACAGTACAAATTGATAATACCGTGATAATTCTAATTTTCATCTTTGTGGTATTTTTTCAGTAACATTTTCGTATATTCCAATAATTCTTTTCCTCCAATCTGTCCATGTTCCGGAATGATAATTTCCGCATTGGGGAATTTCGCTGTCGCCTTTTGAATGGTCGGAAGCCATTCTTCAATTTTCGCATCCGAAAGATTGCCAAGCCCGTTGGAGTGAATGTCTTTACCATACATCCGCATGATTAGAAAAATAGCTGACTCTTTATGCCGGCTGCGTCCGGTAGCGCCAACGGCTAAATTTGGTAGTCGATAACGTCTATCAACCCCATGCGCATGGCGTAGCGGCTTGCCTCATATACGGTATTTACCTCAAGCTTGCGAAAAATATTTTTGCGGTGCGATACTACGGTATGCTGGCTCAAGTAGCGCATTGCCGCTATCTCCTTGCTACTTTTGCCAAACGCCATGAGCTTGAGAATTTCTATCTCTGTTTTGGTAAGCGGGTTGTTGTCGTCCTGCACCTCCTGCACGTTCAGCAGCTCCTGCACGTGGGAGCAGAGGTAGCGCTCTTCGCGCAGGGTTGCCATCAAAGCGTCGGTTATCTCTGCGTATGTGCTACTCTTGAAAACCATGCTGGTGTTGGTAGTCCCAATGGCAACCATCTTTACGAAAGAGCTACTGAGGTCTGCCGATATGAGCAGGAAGTGCGCCGTAGAAAAGCGCGCGCACAGGTTAATAAGCTCCTGCTCCTGCGTAAAGTCGAACAAAGTATAGTCGAGCAACGCCAGCGCGTTCGGGTATTGCACCAGCAGCTTGATGAGCGTTGCCTTGTCGCCGGCTTCCTGCACGAGGCTGTTGCCGGACATCTGGCGAATGAAGTACAGCAAGCCCGCGCGGGTTAACGGCTGGTTGTCGGCCATAATAATGGGCATTTGGCTCATTTCAGAGTGCTTTAAGCAGGTTTAAATGCAGGTTTAGAAAACGCAAAGTTACATGAAATAAATCGTATTACGCACACGGGAGCGGATTTTTTTTGAGCAAAGCTATGCGATTAGCATCCCCACAACGCTACTTTTGATTACGATAAGCGAAAAATTGTAGCGCTGCCCGCCGCCGCTGTAGAGACGCACGGCGTGCGCCTCACCGCGCAATGCGCCCAATGGGGGGTAATGGGTGGAGGTTCCTCGCTTCGCTCGGAATGACGGCACGGGCAGGGCTCGGAATGGCGGCAGGGGGCGTTTAAGGTTACCCGCCGCAGCTGTGAGCGCTCATCCGTAAAAACAAAATTCCAAAATCTCCTTTTTATAGCTATCTTTGCAAGCAATATGCCTTTGCCATGCACCTTTTAAAATTTCAACACGTACATTTCGGGCAGCGTTTTTGCCTTGCGCTTGCTGTGGCTGCGCTGTTGTGCTGTTCTTCGTGCTCCGTGAAGTGGCAGCTCAAGCGTGCCGACAAAAACTACGAGCAGCAGGCGTACTCACGCGCTGCGGAGCGCTACCGCAAGCTACTCACAAAGTCCGGGCTTAAGCGCGAGCAGCAGCTCAGCGTGATGTTTCACTTGGCCGAAAGCTACCGCTTGTCGGGCAATACACGTCAGGCGGAGGGCTACTACGAGCGCGCCGTGTCGCGCGGCAGCCAAAACCCCGATGCGCTGCTTGGCTTGGCAAAATCCTTGCAGGGCAACGAAAAGTATGCCGCCGCCGCCACTGCGTACGAAAAGTATTTGGAGCTGGCGCCGCAGGACAGCATGACGCGGCAAACGCTTGCGCTGTGCGTGGCTTTGCGCGACAGCGCCGTCGCCTACACGCGCTACATAGTGGACAACGTTGGCGACTTCAACAGCGCAAAGGACGATTTTGCCCCCGCCTTTGCCGAAGACGACTACTCGGTGATTTACTTCACCTCGTCGCGCGACGAGGCGCTGGGCAGAAAAAAAAATATTATCACGGGGAGCAAATCTACCGACGTTTTTTTCTCCAAGCAGTCGCGCAACGGGCGCTGGGAAAAGCCGCTTCCCCTTGAGGGCGAGGTCAACGCCAAGTCCGACGAGGGCGTGTGCTCG
This sequence comes from Prevotellaceae bacterium, assembly GCA_031284065.1. Lineage (GTDB taxonomy): Bacteria > Bacteroidota > Bacteroidia > Bacteroidales > UBA932 > JAITMY01. The sequence goes on along the minus strand of JAITAP010000235.1, from coordinate 2,817 downwards.
CTTGCCCCCAACCTCCGCGCCATGTACTTTACGCAGTGCCTCACGCGCGGCTCAAAAATCGGGTGCAGCATCTTCTCCGTTACGCGCGACGATGAAAATATCTGGACGGAGCTGAACAAGGTAAACCTGTTTGACAGCACGTTCAACGTAGCGCACCCCGCCCTTTCGGAGGACGGCACGGAGCTGTACTTCGCCTCCGACATGGAGGGCGGGTACGGCGGTTTTGATATTTGGGTGGTCAACCGGCTGGGCGAAGGCGACGAGTGGAGCGAACCCGTCAACATGGGGGCGAGCATCAACACGGAGGGCAACGAAATGTACCCCTACGCGCGGGGAACGGACGCGCTGTACTTCGCCTCCAACGGGCACAAGGGTTTTGGCGGGCTGGATATTTTCAGGGCAACAAAAAAGGAGCACGGCGGATGGCTGGTGGAGAACATGGGTATGCCCATCAACTCGTCTGCCGACGACTTCTCCATCATTTTTGAAAAAGAGCGGGAGGCGGGCTACTTTGCCTCGCGGCGCAGGGGCGGCAAGGGCGGCGACGATATTTACCGCTTTGTTTTGCCTGAGGCAAAGTACATGTTTATCGGCAGCGTGCGCTACTACGACGACGCCGCGCCCGTAGCCGACGCCAGCGCAAAAATTATTTCGAGCGACGGCGGAACGCTGATACAAAAGACGGAAAAGGACGGGCTGTTTTCGCTACAGCTCCGCCCGGAAACGGACTACCTTGCGGTGGTTACCAAGCCCGGATTTTTTAACCAAAAGGCAAAGTTCTCCACCAAAGGTCTGGAGGGCATCACCACGCTGCGCGACGAATTTAGGATGCGCTCCATGGCAAAGGCTATAGAGCTCGAAAATATCCTGTACGACTTGGCCAAGTGGGAGTTTCGTCCGGAGTCGGAGGCGTCGCTCACCCAGCTGGTGGAGGTGCTCAACGACAACCCGGGCATCAGCATCGAAATATCGTCGCACAGCGACAGCCGCGGCGATTCGACGTTCAACCTCAACTTGTCGCAGAAGCGCGCGCAGTCGGTGGTGGATTACCTCGTGAGCAAGGGCATTGACGTAAGCCGCCTGCGGGCAAAGGGATACGGGGAAACAACGCCGCGCGTGGTGGACAAGGCGCTGGCGGCGCAGCACCGGTTCTTGAAGGAGGGCGCTGTGCTGAACGATGATTTTATTCGCCAGAACGTACGCAACAAAGAGGATGAAGAAATTGTTGACCAGCTCAACCGCCGCACAGAGTTTAAGGTAATTTCGGCGACGCAGTAAAGGCTGCCGCCGGTTAAACCGCAACGGCCAACCTCACAACTAAAACAACAGCAGGCAAAATGATGACAGACCGCTACGAAATGCGCGGAGTGTCGGCTTCCAAGGAAGATGTGCACAGCGCCATAAAGAATTTGGACAAGGGGCTTTTTCCCAAAGCTTTTTGTAAAATAATTCCCGACTACCTGAGCGGCAGCCCCGACCACTGCGTGGCGATGCACGCAGACGGCGCGGGAACAAAATCGTCGCTGGCATACGCCTACTGGCGCGAAACGGGCGACATGAGCGTATGGCGGGGCGTAGCGCAGGATGCTGTGGTGATGAACCTCGACGACCTGCTGTGCATAGGCGTTACCGGCGGCATACTGCTTTCGTCCACCATTGGGCGAAACAAAAGGCTCATCCCGGGCGAGGTGGTAAGGGCAATTGTGGAGGGCACCGAAAGCTTGTGCGAGGAATTGCGCTCGCTGGGCGTGAGCATCTACCTCACCGGCGGAGAAACCGCCGACGTGGGCGACTTGGTGCGCACCGTCATTGTGGATAGCGCCGCCATTGCGCGCCTGAAGCGTTCGGAGGTCATCGACAACAAAAATATTGCGAGCGGAGACGTGATTGTCGGGCTTGCCTCCTTTGGGCAGGCAAGCTACGAGCGCGAGTACAACGGCGGCATGGGCAGCAACGGCCTTACGTCGGCTCGCCACGACGTTTTTGCCAAGTACGTGGCCGAAAAATATCCCGAAACCTACGACGCCGAAATGGACGGCGCGCTGGCATACGTCGGCTCGTGCAAGCTGACGGATAAAACCTCCACGCCGCTGGACGCGGGTAAGCTGGCGCTGTCGCCCACCCGCACCTACGCCCCGGTAGCGCGGAAAATTCTGGATGAAATGCGCCCCCACATTCACGGCATGGTGCACTGCTCGGGCGGCGCGCAGACTAAGGCGCTGCACTTTGTCGATGGCCTGCACCTCGTCAAGGACAACCTGTTTCCCACGCCGCCGCTTTTTGCGCTTATTCGGGAGCAAAGCCAAACGCCGTGGCGCGAAATGTACAAGGTATTCAACATGGGGCACCGCATGGAGCTCTACGTGCAGCCGCAGCACGCCGACAGCATTATCGCCGCTTCGCAAAGCTTTGGCGTGGACGCGCGAGTTGTAGGGCACGTGGAAAAATCGGCGGCAAAAAAGCTGACCATTTGCAGCAACGAGGGAACATTTGAGTATAGCTGAAAATGGAAATTATTGCTTGCGCCGAAAGGGAGCGGCGCGGGACTTTGAGGCGTTATGGTTGAGCGCCTCGCCGTCCTTAGTTGGGGCGGCAGAAACGCCAACCTTGCGAGGATTGCAACATGGCAAATCGATTATCAAATAAATAAAAATGCGACCGGATTTTAGTCGGTCAATAGTAAACTTAAAATTCAAAGTTTCCCAAAATGGCGTCTGAAAATAAAATATTGAGCCGGCTGGAAGGGCTTAAGCACAAGTTTGAGGAAATAGGGCAGCAGCTCTCCGACCCCGACGTGATTGCCGACATGAAGAAGTA
>JAITAP010000167.1 GCA_031284065.1 Prevotellaceae bacterium | reverse complement strand
ACCGGCTGACCGACTAAATGTTTTTGGCTATCTTTGCCCATAAGTTGTATGTTTTATTGTGTTGCAACAACAAAATTACAACTTTGGGGCGACCTGCAAGGGCCGCCCTTTTTTTTCCCCGATTTTTTAGTCGGTCAGTAGTGATTTGCTGAATACTTTTCAATCAGGTTTTGCCGTTTAATTAAATGCCCTTTTCCATCAATATTTGTCCATATCAACCATCTACACACCCACATTGCGCAGGCTTATAATTTTTGACAAATTGTCCTCAAAACTTTTTATCCGCGAATTACGCTAATTCTTTTAATTCGTGGGAAAAAACAGCTCGTGCTACGCAAATTGCTACCGGCATGTCATCCACACGGGATTTTAGCGTCTGCGCAACATGCCCCGAGACCACAGCTGAACGGGGCTTGAGCAAGCGGCGGCGGCTTGAACAGCCAAGCCCGTGCCAAATAAATGTACCTCGCAAAAAAAGTATCTTTCAAATTTAAAACTTTTTTTTACCTTTGTGGCTTGTTCCAAAGTAGTAAGTTTTGGGCGCACACCCCCGAAGCTGTAAATGAAATTCGCAATTTGTTGTCGCTATGGAAAAAAAGAAGCCGCCGTTTCGCTTGATTTGGGGAGCATGCATGTCGCTTGCCTACGTAGGAATTGCCTATCTGGTATTGTTTACGCCGATGCTCATTCGCTACAACGAAACCAACGATAAGGAAAACGATAAAAATTTGCTGATACGCATCATATTTGGGGTAATCATGCTTGCCTACGGTATTATACGAGGCTACAGGACGTATAAATCGGCAGCAGGCGGCATAAATTTGAGGCAGGATTAACGATGAAGACGAACAGAATAATAATCTTTGCATGTATTTTGCTGATTTTTTCCGGCTGCAACCGGAAAAAAATCACCAGAACGGATACGCCTACAAGCGGCATTGCCGCGCTGGCGAGCGACGATTGCTACGGCAACATTACGCAGGAAGAGATAGATGTTTTTGAGGCGCTGAACCAAAAAGCATTTTTGCTGCCCATTTACGCCAGCGAAAAAGAAGCGGTTGAGCTGCTGGTGAACGACAGCGTAAGGCTGGCGATTCTTGCCCGGGACCTGACGGAGGCGGAAAAGCAAAGCATTAAAGCCCGCAACAGGCAGCTCGTCCCGCGCTCGCAGAAGATAGGCATTGACGGCATCGCCATTATTGTTCATAAAAATAATCCGGATTCGCTCATCAGCCTCGAAACGCTGCAAAAAGTGATGACGGGAAAAATAACCGCGTGGAAGCAGCTCGACGCCTCGTCGAAGCTGGGCGAAATAGTGGTGGTGTTCGACAATCCGGCCTCCAGCACGGTGTACTTTATTAGGGATTCGGTGTGCGGGCGCGAGCCGCTGGCAACCGACAGGCTGCACGCCAAGAACAACAACCAAGCCGTTTTGGACTACGTAATTCAAACCCCCAACGCGCTTGGCGTTATTGGCGTTAACTGGATTAGCAATCCGCACGATTCTACCCAGCTAAGCTTCAACAAAAAGATACGGGTGATGGCGGTGAGCCGAACGCATCCCGCCACCTACGGCAGCAGCTACAAGCCGTACCCTGCACACCTCTACCTGCGTACCTACCCGCTCACGCGCGACGTGTACGTGGCGCTTACCGACTTAAGAGGGACGCTCTTGTCGGGCTTTATGCACTTTGTGGCAAGCGACAGGGGGCAACGCATCATTCTTAAATCGGGCTTGGTGCCCGCCACCAAACCCATACGAACAGTGCAAGTAAGGGAGCATTTTTAGGGTTTTTCCCATGTGTAATTTAAATTGTAAACTATTAATCAACCAGAGTTTTTACCACTATTAAATTTAAAAACAGAATGAAAAAGCATTTTATTAGTCTTTGCGTCGGCGTAGTATTTGGCTCGACAGCTTTTGCCCAAAATCTTGGGGTGGATTACTTCCTCACCGGACAGCTTGATAAGGCGCAGGAATTTTTTGAAAGCAAGCTGGATGAAAATCCTGCGGAATCAAGCTACTATCTCGGCGAAATTGCGTATGCGTTAGGTGACACTGCGCAGGCAAGAGCCTGCTACGAAAAAGGAGTAGCCGCCAATCCGGAGTACGCGCTCAACCGGGTTGGGCTGGCAAGGTTTCTACTGAAAGCTGACCAAAAAGCAGGTATCAAAGCGCTGACGGACATTTCAAAGGAGAAAGATAGTAAGAAAAATATGGAAGTTTTGATAGCCATTGCCAAAATATACTACGAAAGCGGGGTAGTCGCCATGTACGAAAAGGCGCTCAGCAACGCAGAAAAGGCAGGCAAGAACTCTCCGCTGGTGCCCATGCTGCGCGGGGATATTCTGAAAATTAAGGAAGATATGGGCGGCGCCGCCGGAGAGTACGAGCAGGCTATCAACCTAAACGAAAAGTACCTGTTGCCGTACATTAAGGCAGCGCAAATTTACGCCGACATTAACCCCAACTTCGCCATAGAGAAGCTGAACACCGTGCTGGAAATAGACTCCACCTACCCGCTAACAAACAGGTACATGGCAAGAGCCTACTACAACATAGGGCACTACGCCACCGCAATAAGCATACACGAAAAATCGTTTAACGTCAACACGAGCGGCATAGGCGAGCTGACCGACTACGCCGCCGCGCTATTCTTCTCGCAGCGCTACGACGAGGCGGCAAAGCTAATCGACAAAGGGCTGCAAAAAGATCCGCTCAACTTTGTTTTGAACAGGTTGAGAATGTACAGCGCACTGGAAACGCAAGATTACGCCAACGGCTTAGCCTTAGCCGAAAAGTTTTTTGCGCTGCCGCTGGGAAGCAACAAGTACATCCCCCGCGACTACACCACGTATGGCGACATCTTGAGCTTCAACAAGCTTCCCGACAGAGCGACGGAGCAGTACGCAAAAGCTATTGACATAACCCCCGAAAAGCTGGAGCTATACAAAAAAATCGGCGAGCAGCTCAACAAAGCGGGCTATCCCGGGCTTGGCGCCGAATACTACAACATGTTCATTGAGGCTATGGACGGCGAGGCAGACACAAAAGATTACTACACTATGGGCACCTACCTGTACAGAGCCGCCTCTACCGTTGTGCGCGACACAACGGTAGATTCCACCTATGCAGCCAACAAGGCAATCGAATACTTGGTAAAAGCCGATACCACTTTTGGCATTATCACCTCGCGTATTCCCGACAATACGCTGGGATTTCTTTACAGGGCAAGGGTTAACGCTTCGCTTGACCCGGAAACTGCCAAAGGCTCAGCCAAGCCGCACTACGAAGCGCTGCTCAAGCTCATCCTGTCGAAAGAAAATCCCGAAAAAACCTACCGCAAGGAGCTGCTGGAGATTTATCAGTACCTTAGCTACTACTACTACCTGCAATTTGACAATCAGGGCAAGAATGAAGACAAGGTGCAGGTTATTGCGTACAGCAATAAAATACTGGAAATAAACCCCGACAACGCCATTGCCAAGCAGCTCATAGAAGCGCTTACGGCAGCGCCTGAGAACGAAAAGAAGAAAAAGTAGCTTATACGTCTGCACTTCAATAAAATTGCAGGTTTATAAGCATTATTAATATTCAATAACGTTTTCGTAATAAATTGGATGCCATTTAATTCCATAAACATGGCTTTGCCTTTACAAAAATGAAGTTTGTGTAGCTACAAAAATTTTCTACCTTTGTATCCCGTTTTTGTAAAGTATGCGGAAATAGCTCAGTTGGTAGAGCACAACCTTGCCAAGGTTGGGGTCGCGAGTTCGAGTCTCGTTTTCCGCTCACACACGCAAGTAGCAAGCCGGCTGTTCAACTTTTGAGCAGCCGGTTTGCTGTTTATAGGGTAACGGCGGCCGGCAGTAAAAACATTCTGCAAAAAAAATGATTACCTTTGTCGGCTGCATAAAACAAATCGCTGTATTTTTCTTTTAGTTTGGTATGCTAAAAAACGCATATTTGTCGGTTTTTCTGTGGCTGCTTGTGTTGGCGGCAGCAACGTGGCTATGCCTTGCCACGCCTGCGGGATGCGCGCGCATAAGCCATCCGGGCGGAGGCCCAAAGGATTCGCTCCCCCCTGTTCTGCTCAAAACGCAACCGGCGCAAGGCGCGCTAAGCTTTAAGGGAAAGCGCATATCTATTTACTTCAACGAATACGTGCAGCTGAAGGAAACGGACAAGCACTTCCTCATGTCGCCCCCGCCCGAAAAGCGCCCGTCGCTGAACATACGCGGCAAGAGCGTGCAGGTTGACTTCAACAGCCCGCTGCGCGACAGCGCTACCTACCTGCTCGATTTCGGCAGCGCCATTGTGGACAATAACGAGGGCAACCCCTACCCTCCCTACCGCTTTTCGTTCTCCACCGGCGCATGGCTCGACACGCTATCGGTGGAAGGGCTGGCGCTCGACGCCTACACAGACCAGCCTGCAAGCAACGTGCTGGTGTACCTCTACGAAAATACGGAGGATAGCGTGGTGCTGAAGCAACGCCCCGACAACGTTACGCGCCCCAGCGCCAAGGGGCTGTTTCTGGCAGGCAACCTGAAATCCAAACCCTACAAAATGCTGGCAATAGCCGACGCCAACAAAAACTACAAGTACGACGTGGGGCAGGAGGCTATCGGGTTTCTTGACCCTGCGGTAGCGCCCGTTCCGCTGTTAGATTGGCACGGAGACGATACGGTGGCGCACCTGCACAAAATCCACGAGGCAAAGCTGGTGCTGCGCATGTTTACCGAAGATTTTGCCACGCAATACCTCACCTCGTGCGAGCGCCCCCAGCAGCGTGTGCTAAAGCTCACCTTCAACGCACCGTTCCCCACCATCGACAGCCTCGCCATCGACAGCGTGGAGGCGGCAACGCTAACGCCGGAGTACAGCGCAAAGCACGATACCATCACCTACTGGTTTTCCGACACGGCGGCGCGTATCCCCGACACCATGCGGCTTCGCTTTGTTTACCTCAAAACAGATACGCTCGGGCAGCTAAGCCCGTTTGCAGAAAAACGCCAGCTGATTTTTACCCCAAAAAAGCAGGAAACCCCCGATAAAGACAAAAAAGAAAAATCGACAGGCTTTGGCGGATTGCTCAACCGCCTTGTGAGCAGCGAAGAGGTTGTTGATTCGACTCCCAAAAAGCCCGCCCACTGGACGCTAAAGCCAAAATTCAGCGCCGCTTCCGCCAGCCCGATAGACCACGCCTCGCTCAGCTTTGACGCGCTGCCGATAGCGGTAAACCCCGATTTGGTAACGTTTGAAGAGCTGCAAATAAATCCGCGAACAAAAGACTCCTCATACGTTGGGGTGAAATTTTCGCTGATACGCGACTCCCTCAACCTGCGGCGCTACAGCGTTGCCGCCGGATGGAAGGAGCTGACGACCTACCGCTACATGATGCTGCCAAACGCTTTCTGGGACGTGTACGCGCAAACCAACGACACGATAAAGGGAACTTTCACCACCGTCAACCCCGACAACATGTCGAAGCTGACGCTCAACTTTACCCAAGCCAAAGGCAGCTACGTGGTGCAGCTCACCGATGCAAAAGGGCAGGCGGTAATTCGCCGGCAGCTGCTGAGCGAAGACAAAAAAATAGATTTCCTCTACCTCGCCCCCGGTACCTACTGTATTCGCGTAATCAAGGACGACAACAGCAACGGCAAGTGGGATACGGGGAATTACTTCAAGCACATACACCCGGAGTACGCTACGTTTTTGAAAGAAAATCCCGAAAAGACAACCTTTGAGCTGAAGCAGGGATGGGACGTAGAGCTGAACGTGGACTTGAAAAACCTGTTTCCGGACAGCGATGACGGAGAGCCGCAGGAAACCGAGCCGTTGAACCATAACCATTAAACCGTTGAATTGCATTTTGCTTCGTAAAATTTCCATACTGTCATTAGCGTTCTTCCTTGCGGGAAGCGCGGCCACCCACGCCGAAGTGTACGTCGGCGCACGCTACGGCGCAGGGCTATCGATGATGTTCTTTAGTCCGCATCAGAATGAGAAAAAAGGAATAACGCCTCTCAACGCGGCCATTGCGTTCCGCTACTGCAACAGCGAAGCGCAGGACTACGAGCGATACATGAACTTGATGATAGAGCTGGCCTACGGTATGCGAGGCTACTCTATGGAGACCCGCCCCATTGTCAGCAGCGACACCACCGCCGGAGCAACAGCCACGCGGACATCGCACGTGCTGGAGCTGCCGCTGGTAATGCAAGCGCACATCCCGCTGTACAAAAATTTTAAGCTGCTGGTAACCGGCGTGGCGTATGGGGCATACTACCTCAAAAACACGCAAAAGTACGAGGTGGGCGGACAGCGCGTGAAAGAAACATTTTCATACGACAACTTCAACGGATTTGAGTACGGCGTGGGAGGCGGACTGGGCTTTGGGCTGAGCATGGGAAAAACCGATTTCGCGATTGACGCCCGATACACGGCAAGCATGTCATACCTCTACAAGCCGACCGCCACCCAAACTCGATTTTTGTACGAATCAATGCCAATGCAAGTAATCATTTCATTCAGCGTAATGAGGAAAATCTTTTAGCGATTTACAGAAAAACAATTTACAGAATTTCAGAATTTTCAGAATTCACAAACAATGAAGAGTATGTAATTTCTGTAAAAATTCTGTGATCCTGTAAATTCAAAATTTCTCCAATGACCACCGAAGTATATATAGGCGGCATACCGCTTGGCGGCTCGCACCCCGTGCGGCTACAGTCGATGACAACCACCGACACGCTCGACGTACCGGCTACGGTGGCGCAGTGCATTGCCATTGCCAAAGCCGGCGCAGACTACGTGCGCATCACAGCGCAGGGCGTGCGCGAGGCGGAGGCGCTGCGGCAAATAAAAGCGGCGCTGAAAAAGCAAGGCTACAACATTCCGCTCATTGCCGATATTCACTTCAACCCCGCCGCCGCCGAGGCTGCCGCACGCTACGTGGAGAAAGTACGCATAAATCCGGGTAACTTTGCGGACAGGCCAAACGACGCAGCCGAGCCTGCTCTGCTACGCGAAAAGTTTGTCCGCCTGCTCAACATCTGCAAGGAACACCACACGGCGCTGCGCATTGGCGTGAACCACGGTTCGCTAAGCGCGCGCATGTTGAGCAAGTACGGCGACACGCCGCAGGGCATGGTGGAATCGGCAATGGAGTTTCTGCGTATTTGCCGCGACGAAAATTTTACCAACGTGGTAGCGTCGATGAAGTCGAGCAACACGCGGGTCATGGTGTACGCCACGCGCATGTTGGCGCAGCGCATGGCGGAGGAGGGCATGAGCTGCCCCCTGCATCTGGGCGTAACCGAAGCAGGCGAGGGCGAAGATGGACGCATAAAATCGGCGGTGGGGATAGGCGCTTTGCTGGCAGACGGGCTGGGAAGCACCATCCGCGTGTCGCTCACAGAAGAGCCGCAGCGCGAAATTCCGGTGGCAAAAAAGTTAGCCCGCTACTTTTCCGCAAAAAAAAGCGGTGGTTGGCTGTACGAAAATACGGAGCACAACTTTTTTGGCTACGACAAGCGGGCAACAACGCCTGCAAGCGGTGTTCCCATTGGCGGGAGCAACCCCGTAGCGGTAGCTGCCGACCTCTCGCAGCTGACGCTGATTACCCGCAGGGACGTTGAGCAACTCGGTTTCACCTTTGACGGGCAAACGTGGAAAGGCTCCGACAGCACGCCCGACGTGATATACACGGGGACAAGCGAAACAGACGGCTTCCCGCTGCACGGCCTGCACATCCTGAGCGAAGAAA
>JAITAP010000106.1 GCA_031284065.1 Prevotellaceae bacterium | reverse complement strand
GCTGCGCCCGTAGAGGTTTACTGCGCCGTGCTCGGTTACCAGCCAGTGCATGTGGTTGCGCGTGGTAACCACGCCCGCGCCGGGGGCAAGCACCGGCGCAATCTTGCTAACGCCCTTGTTGGTTACGGAGGGCATGGCAATAATCGCTTTTCCGCCCTGCGAAAGCGACGCCCCGTAAATAAAGTCAATTTGTCCGCCTACGCCGGAGTAGAATTTGGTACCCAGCGAGTCGGCGCAGACTTGCCCCGTGAGGTCAACCTGTAGCGCGGAGTTGATGGCGGTTACCTTAGGATTTTTTGCTATGACGAACGGGTCGTTGGTGTACTTCACGTCCTGCATGAGCACCATAGGGTTGTCGTCGATGAAGTCGTAGCACGCCTGCGACCCCATGAGGAATGTAGAAACCATTTTGCCCCTGTCGATAGCCTTGCTTGCCCCGTTGATGACGCCTTTTTCCACCAGCGCGAGCACGCCGTCGGCGAACATTTCGGTGTGGATGCCGAGGTTTTTGTGGCCTCCCAGCTGCGACAGCACGGCGTTTGGGATAGCGCCGATGCCCATTTGCAGCGTTGCGCCGTCCTCGATTAGCGCGGCGCAGTTAGCGCCGATGGCCTTTTCTATATCGTCCGGCTCGGTGAAGTGCGCGGGCTCCAGCGGGGTGTTGTCCTCCACAAACACGTTAATCAGGCTCATGGGAATCATGGCGTCGCCCCACGCGCGGGGCACGTGCGGGTTGACTACCGCCACCACCGTTTTTGCCGTTTCGAGGGCCGCCAGCGTAGCGTCCACCGACGTGCCCAGCGACACGAAGCCGTGCTTGTCGGGCGGGCAAACCTGTATCAGCGCCACGTCGCAGGGCAGGGCGCCGCAGCGGTAGAGCTTTTGCGTTTCGCTCAGGAACACGGGGATGTAGTCGGCGTAGCCCGCCTGCACAGCCTTTCGCACGTTGCCCCCGACAAAAAAAGCGTCGTGCTGAAAAATACCCTCGTACCTTGCCTCCGTGTAGGGCGCAGGCCCCTCGGTGTGCAGGTGGTGAATGTGCACGCCGTGCAGCTCGCCTGCGTCGCCGCGGGCGCACAGCGCCTTGATGAGCGTTTGCGGCGCACTTGCCACGCTGCTCAGGTGCACGTGGTCGCCGGATTTTACTACTTTTACGGCCTCTTCCGCCGATACTGCCTTATAAGTTCTTGTCATAAAAAAATTTTATAGCTTACTGTACGCCCTGAGGGCAATTTTATTATTTTTAATTGCTAAATAATTCCTATTTCTATTGATATTGTTCCCCTGCGGGGAATCGAAGCCACTTGCCGCATACTTGCACAAGCCATACTCGCGCGCAGCAAAGCTCTTAGCTCTTAACTTTTAGTTTTTGCCGCACGCTTCCCTCAGGCTGCATCCTCCGCACGATATGTCGCTGCCGGTTGACCTTTGCCGCTCTTTGCTGTGGCGGTCGAGCTCGTCCTGACGTACGCAGGTAATGCCCCGCTTGCGCATCTCCTCGTTGCGCCCCAACTCGGTTTCGGGAAACTTTCCTTTTTTGGAAAATAAAACCTTAACCTCTAAGCACAAAACGCAGAAAGCGATTACGAGTGCAAAGATAACAAAGGTTTGCATATTCTCCTACCTCACCGCTACGGTTTCTATCTCAATCTGCACGCCCAGCGGCAGCTTTGCCACCTGAAACGTAGAGCGCGCGGGCTGCTGCGCCGTGAAGTGTTGCGCGTACACCTCGTTCATGGCGGCAAAATCGTTCAGGTCTTGCATCAGCACGGTGGTTTTGACCACGTGCTCCGGCGTGTACCCCGCTTCGCTCAGTATGGCCTTGATGTTGCGAAAAACCTGCTCGGTTTGCTCCACAATGCCCCCCTCTACCACCGCGCCGGTGGCGGGGTTGATGGGAATTTGTCCGGAAATGTAGAGCGTTCCGTTAACCTCTATGGCTTGGCTGTATGGCCCAACGGCTTTGGGCGCTTTGTCGGTGTGAATTGTCTTTTTCATGCAAATTAATTTCGTTACTTCCCCCAAGTAGCTGTGAGGAAAAATTGTGCAAAGATACATTTTTTTGGGGAAAAAGGAAGCGCAGGCGTTTTTGGGGGGGTAAATCTTTTTGTGGGGACGCTATGCTAAAGGTCTTAAGTAAATGCAAGTAAAAGTGTTGCTTTTTCTGTCCACGGATTACACGGATTTACACGGATTACACGGAATTGTTTTTCTGTCCACTGCGCTGCGCTTAGCTCCGATTGCCCGTAGGGCAATAATATCAATAGAAAAGGTCATCGTCCGCTTTCGCAAATAGCCCGTAGGGCTTTAATTTCGTTGTTTTCTATTATTCCCCTACGGGGAATCGGAGCGAAGCTCGGGGGAGGCAGGCGTAAGAACAATTTTCAAGCGGCTTCTCTCAATCCCGTGTTGAGCTGCTACGCAGCTCTGAAGAGGCTGCGAGGCTTTTACCCCGCGCTACGCCTGCGGCTTGCACGGGGTTATTCACATTGAAGTCCTTCGGACTTCTCCCGCAGGCTCTGCATTGGGGCAAGGTTCAGCAAAAGCAATAAAAAAAACCGGCAGGTTCGCCAGATTTTTTAAATTAATATTGTTTTACATTTACCAAATACCCATACTCAACAAGCTTAAGGCTGTCACTGATACTTCTCACAGTCACGTTGTTAACTTCTGTTTTATCACCCGTGCCCTTACCCTTCGCAGCCTCAAAAGCCGGATCTAAAATGAGAAAAATATCATCAGTTCCAATTTTCCCCCAATTTTTCCCATCAGATTTAATCTTGATTGTTCCAACATTTTTATCTGCGCCGACGTTGGAAAGCTTTGACGCCGGATAAATTTCATCCCAACCATCCGGCCCAAAAGTATATTCCACTGTTCGCAGCGGTGGCTGCGGCTCGTCTTTGCCGCATGAATTAAATGCGGTGAGGGATGTTGCCAGCATAACTACAGGCAAAAATTTCTTAAAATTTGCACGGGGGGGGTAATTTTAACAGTTTCATTTTAGACTCCTTATTTTACTCATTACAACTTTAATTTCGGCACAAAAGTAGTGAAATAATTTGATTGTGCGATTTTTTTACGAAAAATTTTTTTAGCGGATGCTCCAGCCTAACGGAGAGTAGGGGCGAATGTATAGGGGATAAAACCGGCGCTGCTAAGGGAGCTTTTGAGCTGCTGTCGCTTCCCTTATTCCGCCCCCCGCCGTCATTCCGACCGGAGCACGCGAGGCACGAGCGTGCGCAGTGGAGGAACCTCCCGCCATTTCTGCCCATTGGCTCAGTGGTAAGGCGGGAGGTTCCTCGCTTCGCTCGGAATGACGGGGAAAGGGATGATGTTTCCTACCAACCCAAGTAGCGCTGCCAGACATGCCGCCCCTGAATATACCATGATCTTGGTATTTGATTTTTGCACGGCAACCGGTACCTTTGCAAAAAAAAATTACGCCATGAGTAAAGAAAATTTGTTGCTGCACGCCGGAGACAGAACAAAAGCTATTCACGCCGGGGAGTTCCCCGACCCCGCGACCAACGCCTCAGCGCCCAATCTGGTTATGTCCACAACGTTTGTGGCCAGCGCCGATACCAATTTTTCGGTGGAGGGCATGGAGGAAAATGCTGCGTGGGTTTACACGCGCTGGGGCAATCCTACCATTCACCAGCTGGAGGAAAAGTTGGCCGCCATTGAGCAGGCCGAAACGGCAGTGGCTTTTGCCAGCGGCATGGGCGCCATCTCGGCGTTGCTGTTTCACCTGCTCAAGGCGGGCGACCACGCCGTGATTAGCGATGTTGCCTACGCCGCTTTAGCGGAGATGACCAACGAGCTGATACCCGATTTGGGCGTGGAGATTTCCAAGGTGAACACCTCAGATTTGGATGCTTTGCGGGCTGCCGTGAGGCGCAACACCAAGCTGGTTTACGTTGAAACGCCGTGCAACCCCTTGCTGCGCCTTACGGACATTGCCGCCGCTGCCGCCATTGCGCACAGCGTCGGCGCAAAGCTGGCGGTGGATTCTACCTTTGCCACCCCTGCGGCAACCAAGCCTTTGCAGCATGGGGCAGATTTTGTGGTTCACTCGCTGACGAAGTACTTGGGCGGGCATGGCGATGCGCTGGGCGGCGCGGTATTGGGCTACAGGGCAGACCTTGCGCCTTTGCGCAAAAAAACGGCCGTTCGGCTGGGCGGCGTGTTAAGCCCCTTTAACGCATGGCTGATTTTGCGAGGGCTGGCAACTTTTCCCATCCGCATGAAGGCACATCAGGAAAATGCGCTGAAGGTGGCGGCGTACTTGGAGCAGCACCCAAAGGTGAAGCGGGTAGTGTATCCGGGTTTGCCGTCGCATCCGCAGCGCGAGCTGGCGAAGCGGCAGATGGAAAATTTTTCGGGCATTGTTACCTTTCAGGTTGAAAACGGCAGGGAAGCTGCACGGAAGCTTGCTCAAAAGCTGCAAATAGTGCACTATGCCGTATCGCTGGGGCATCACCGCTCGCTGATTTTCTACCTCGACAGCGAGGAGTTGCTGCAAACTTCTTTCAAGCTTTCCACCCCCGAGCAGGTAGCTTCGTGGAATGACTTTGCCGGCAAGGGAATTTTCCGGCTCTCCGTCGGGCTGGAGGATGCCGATGATTTGGCTGCCGACTTGGAGCAAGCTTTGCAAGATTAACCCCCCCTTTTGCGGTTTTGTGCTTTTTGAACGGGTCTTTTTCCGGAGGAATAGAAAGCTCCTCAAAGCTCATGCCTCTTGTTTCGGCGTATATTTGCGCCTGAATAGCGTTCTTCATCGCTACGCAATCAAAATCTTTTACTTTTTTAATCGTTTCCATATTTTACCAATTCTTGTTTAACGCAGCCCTCAATTTCTGTCCACGAATTACACGAATTACACGAATTACGCATGGCGCGGGATGATTTTGCGATTGGCTGCGCCGCACTCCGCTTCGCTCCGATTGCCCGTAGGGCAATAATATCAATAGAAAACGTGTATCATCCCCCTTCCCGCTTCCCCGTAGGGGATTAATAGGAAACAACGAATATTAAAGCCCTACGGGCTATTGGCGAAGGCGGACGATGGCCTTTTCTATTGATATTGTTCCCCTACGGGGAATTGGAGCTAATTGCTACATGTTTTTATTGTACAAAGTTATGTATAATATGATTGGTATAATCCGTGTAAAAAAATCGAAGACAATTTTAATCCGCCAAAAAATCCGCCCACAACAGAAGTGTCAATGTATATCCGTGGTTTCATTTTCATTTTTTACAAAGTTAAAGGAATTTTTCAGAATGCCCAAGTTTCTCTAACGAACGTTGGGTAGAAGTGGCGGGAGATTGGCTGCGCCGAGCTCCGCTTCGCTCCGGTTCCTCGCAGAGCCTGCCCCGAGCGCAGTCGAGGGGCTCGGAATGACGGGGAACGGGAGGCAGGAAGGCGGGAGGTAGCGCAAACACTCCCCCTTGCTGCCTCATTCGTTCATTTCAAAAAATATTTTTTACCTTTACGCACCGAAAAGATAAGGCCTCTGACAGCCTGAAAGGTTTATTTGAATTACGAAATCCAAAGATATGAAAGAGCAGGTATTGGGAGTACTGTCGCGCGTGGTGCACCCGGAGTGTGATAAAGATATTGTGT